>JAHFHV010000027.1 GCA_023246725.1 Candidatus Magasanikiibacteriota bacterium
GTGTCCCTTGGTGAATGGCATTGTGTGCGTCACACTTGGCGTCTACAATGCCCTTTCCGCGCCTTGGGCAAGCGTGCTCCTTACGAGGCAACGCACGGAGCGTTGTCATTCAGGAGGTCACATGGAAAGCTGGAAGTCGTTCAAACTCAGGGTCAAGAAGGCCACGGGGTTCGACATCAATGACATCCCCACGGGGGATGTGCTCGACCTCGTAGACAAGCCGCATGTGCTCTGCCGTTGCGGACAGGTGTACATCGTCCGCGTCGAAGACCCGGTGATCGGGCCGCACAGCGTGGAACGCGACCCCGAGACCGGGCACACGGAGGTGACGTCGGTCGATGAGCCGGATCACTTCCGGTACGTGTACCTGCCCGAGCCCGAGGAAGGCTGGCCCCGTCCCTAGCGGGTCCCGGCTAGTCACCGGCGAGCAAGAGGCCAACCACCAGGTCACACTACTCGTTAGCAGTTTATATACGACTGTTGACGAGTGACCTGGTGATAAACTAAAAAACTTCTACCTAGTGGTGGAAGTTTTTTGTTGTCTGGCTTATTCGTAAATATCGTGATTGCCGACAGAATGCCACAAGGCAATATCATTATCGCCAAATTCAAAAATAACGCGATTCTGGTAATCAATCCGGAAGGCCCAGGAACCCTCAAGGTCGCCATGTAACTTATGCGTTTTTAGCCTGGGATCAAATGGATTCTGAAGAAATATTTCTTGTTTGGCTTTAAGAACAAGCTTAACCGAGAGCGGCAATTTTTTATACTCACGATTAAATTTAGAGTGATAAAAAATTCTCATACACCCTAATCCAAATCGTCAAGAGAACGCAGCTCCTTCCATGTGCCTTTTTTTGTCCTGAATTCTTCGCGAGCGCGGCGGATTTCCTCGGCGAGCTGTTTAGTATTCCACAGGCGAAGCAGATGGCGAAAAAATTCGCTGGTGGAGGCGTAATCGCCATTCTTCACCTCGCGGCGCACTGCTTTTACAAGCGGCGCGGGAAGAGAAAGATTAATTACTTGTCGCATATGAGTTAAAGTTAACTGTAACAGTTTGTATTACAATTATACCATACCGAAAAATCTTGTCAAGTGTCCAACACCCCCCGTGAGCCCCCCTGCTAGGGGGGGGTTGATCGCCGTCCGATCATCATTGGACATTTTATTTGACATTCATCATTCGGTATTCATCATTTCACACTCACCTTTCCCTCCGCCCCAATCACCACGGTTGTCCCCCGTTTTAATTTGTTGCCTAAAATAAGCTCGGCTAAAGCGTTTTCCACTTTGTCCTGCACCACCCGCCGCATCGGCCGGGCCCCAAATTCCGGATCAAAACCAATACTGGCAAAATACGTCAGTGCTTCATCCGTCACCTCCAGCTGGACGGCTTTTTGCTCTAAATCTTTGCCCACGCGCTTCAGCATCAGCCCCGCAATTTTCTTAATCGCTTCCTGATCGAGCGGCTTGAATAAAACGATACCATCAAACCGGTTTAAAAATTCCGGACGGAAATATTCTTTAAGCTGTCCGTGCAGGAGTCTATCTTTAATCATGTCGGTGGAAAGTCCGGCTTTAAGCTGCTCGGAAACATAGCTCGTACCAGCGTTAGAGGTGGCAATGAGAATCACATTGGTAAAATCTACCACGCGCCCGGTACTGTCGCTTAATCGGCCGTCATCCATAACCTGCAAAAATAAATTAAGAATGTCCCGGTCCGCTTTTTCGATTTCATCAAGGAGGAGAAGTGAAAACGGATTGCGGCGAATCGCCTCCGTTAAGACGCCGCTCCCTTTGGCCCCGGGCGAACCAATCAGCCGGTAAATACTGGCCTTGTCCTGGTATTCACTCATGTCGAGCCTAACCATCCGCTCCTCGCCGCCAAAATACACTTCGGCAATGGTTTTGGTGAGTTCGGTTTTACCTACCCCGGTTGGCCCCAAAAACAAAAAGTTGGCAATGGGTTTGGTGGTCGCGCGAATTTGCGCGCGGGCCCGGCGGAGCGAATTGGCCACCAGGCTCACGGCTTCTTCTTGCCCAATTACGCGCTGGTGCATGGTTTCTTCCAAATGCATTAATTTAGTAGTTTCGTCGCTGGAGACGGTATTAACCGGAATTTTGGTTTTGGCGGCCACGACTGACGCGACTTCTTCGGCGGATACGAGCGCGTTCGCGCCTTTTTTATTGCGCGTAAAACTGGCCGCTTCGCTCATAATTTCTAAGGCGCTCCCGGGGAGCATTACTTCGTGCAAAAACTTGTGCGCCAATTCCACGGCCTTTTCTATGGCGGCATACGAAAAAAAGACCTGATGCTTATATTCGACGTATCCAACTTTAGATTCCAAAACCTGAATGGCCTGGTCATTATCCATTTCCGCCACTGCCACTTTGGTAAACACGCTGCTTAATTGTGAATTGCTAAATAACTGCGCGTACGCTTCGGTGGAGGTTGTGGCCAAGGTTAAAAATCTCCCGCTGATTAAAAATTCGGCCAGGGTTCCGCCCACATCCAAGCTTTGCGCGCCCGTGCCCGCCGACACGCCCATAAGCTCGTGCAAATTATGAATAAACAAAATAATATTTCCGGCCCGGGCAATTTCATGCATAATACTGCGCAGGCGCTCTACCGCGCCGGACGCGCTGGTGCCGGCCAGGAGGGCTGACGTGGAGAGGCGCACCATGCGCTTGTCTTTAAGGCGCGCGGGCACGTCATCTTCTACCATTTTGGCGGCCAACCCTTCAATAATACTTTTTTTACCCACCCCATAATCCCCCACTAAAAGAACATTCGCCTGTCCGCCTTCCACCACCTGAAAAATCTGGTTTATTTCTTTATCCCGCGCCACGCAGGCATCAGTATGCCCAAACTGCGCCAGGAGCGTAACGTCATCGCTAAACTGGTTGAGAAATGGAGTGGCCACCGCCGTCATGGCCCGGTCCATTCCTTTGGTAGAGCGGTGACGCGCGGCGTGCCGAAAATGTTCGTATTGCCGCCGCAAACGCTCGCGAATGCGCGCCCAGGCCACCACGTTAATTAATTTATGTTCTTCCACCCCAAGATCAAAAAATATTTCCTGAAGACCGATTGATTGTTTAATGGTCGCTACCAAAAGTTCAGTGGCTGAAACGACGACTTCGTGGGCGCTATACGCTTCCTCATAGGCGCGAAATAAAATTTGGTACACATCCTGGCTCACTTCATTTGGGCTGCTTTGAAGAGAAGCCGGTGGCTGTGAAAGTTGTTTTTGAATCGTTGCTGCTGGAATCCCAAGCCGGATAAATAAATTACTAATGCGGTTAAAAACTAAGAGCGACAGCATGATATGGCGCGGAGAGAGCGGCGCGCCCTCGCGATCCGCCAGCCTAAAAGCCCGTTCCATCACCGCCGTGGCTTCGGCCGAATACGACGCGGCAATATTGCGCCGACCGCGGCCCCGAAACGCAGCCGTTTGGTTAAAACCGGCCAGCTCCGGAGTAATGTTTCCAGAATCTTCGTGTTCGTAATCATAATGCTCCACCGGAATTTCTTGGCGTTTTTCTACTATGGAGCGATAAAAAAGATAGCACGCGAGGAGCGCGCCAAACCAAAATAAAAACAAAATTTCACTTTGGAGATTGCCGGCCGCCCCCTTTAAAGGGCTTAAAAGCACGGCCGGGTACTGATACCACCCGCTCCGATATAAGAGCGACAGCGCCCAGCCCCACAAGGCTATAAATAAGAGTCCAACGGTAACAAACCGCAGTTTATAAAAAATCCGCCGCGCTTTAGAAAGACTTAGGTGATAACGCGTGAGAGGAAAATTCCAAAACAAAAGATGCCCACGAGCCGTGCACGCGACTCCGAGTCCCAGACACGTTTTGCAATGCCACGCTCCTGTCTTCCCTACCCCAAGGCAGGTAGCGCAGACCAAAAGCGGCAGTGGCGGTTCTTGAGAGAATAGCATAATTTTTCTTAAATCCTAGCCACACGCACTGTCATCCTGAGCAGAGCGAAGGATCTAGTTGGCATGTTAGCGAGTGAACAGATTCTTCGCTCTGCTCAGAATGACAAACTACAATATACGCAACGACCGTCCGAGCCCATAAACCACCACTACCGGAAAAACCAGCCACGCCATAAATAATAGGCAGCACACAGCAAACCAAATTAAGAGCGCGATGCTACGAAAAATTACCTGAACAAGACGCATGAAAAAACTTATTAATCTTCCCTGCCAGTCATATTGCCCAAACATGGGCACGGCAATATTTTTAAGCCACAGTCCGGGGGCAAGCGTACGGTTGCCATTTTTTAATACACCAACGCACCAAACAAGGGCGTGCTTAAGCCCGCCGCCATACCACCAGAAGGGAAAATACACAATATCCAAAAACGCTTCCAGCCCTAACCGTTGTAGAATCAGAAGATACATATGACTTTAGTATAGCATAATATGAACAATAAAAAAACCGTGCTTCCTAGCGCGATCTGAGCGTGTCGCCAAATGTCATCCTGAGCGTAGCGAAGGATCTGGTTCGAAATAATTAACTCGACTTTAGCGCTGTGCCACTACAATATCCCCCGCTGACTTTAATTGAGCCGCGCCGCTCTCTGACACCAAGCTTAATCCAGCAATGCGTTTTTGAATGGTGGTAAGCGATTGGGCCGCGGCAATATCTGTGTTCATCGTCTGAAGCTCGCTTTCAAGACCGCTGATTTGTTTTTCTAAAGTATGAATGGCATAACCGCTGGTGGACAAAGAGTTGATTTGCAACGCGTAAACTACCGCCATGACCATGACGAATCCTCCCAGAATTAAACGGGACGCGCGGCCGGTGAGCCAGCCTGGCAAGGCCAAACTGCGCCACACCATTCGCCACATACTAACGGCAGCGCGGAATTTATATTTAACCGTTAATCGTAAAGACATAATTTACTTATTGGTTGAATTACTAAATAAGAATTGTCATTCCGACGACGAAGGAGGAATCTCTGTCTCAATCACTTGTCATTTCGAGCGTAGTCGAGAAATCTCGCTCGTCGTTGGCGAGATTCCTCCGCTTCGCTACGCTCCGGTCGGAATGACAACGACCGACAGAGATCCCTCGTCCCCCGCTTCTCGCGAGAGGCGGGGTCGCTCGGGATGACAGTTATAACTTCTCAATCACTCGTAACTTCGCGCTTCTGGCTCGCGGGTTCTGGTTCACCTCCGCGTCAGTCGCTACGATTGGTTTTTTGGTAATTATGTTAATTTGGCTGCCCGAAATTTTTTGGAAATATTGTTTGACAATCCGGTCTTCCAAAGAATGAAAACTTATAACAGCCAATCGTCCCTGTGGAGCCAGCGCCTCCACGGCTTGAGGCAATGCTTGTTTTAATACCTCAAGCTCGTGGTTTACCTCAATACGCAAGGCTTGAAAAACTTTTGTGGCCGGGTGGAGTCCGCCAATCCAAGGGATATCTTTTTCACTATGTAATTTTGTGCGGTAGACATCCAAAATAATTTTAACCAACTGTTTAGTTCGTTCAATGGGGTTATCTTTTCGTTCCTCTACGATCGCACCCGCAATCTCACTGCTTAATTTTTCTTCTCCGTACAGTTTAAAAATGCGTATTAGTTCTGACTCACTATAATTGTTTACAACATCGGCGGCTGTCCCACTTGTCATCCTGAACGTAGTGAAGGATCTCTGTCCGTCGGTTGGTTGGGACAGGGATTCTTCGCTTTGCTCAGAATGACGCGTCGAATCGTACCTCATGTCTAACGTTTCGTCCTTTTCAAAGCTAAACCCTCTCCCCCGCTCTTCAAATTGCGGGCTAGACCAGCCGAGGTCCAAAAGTATTCCGTTAACTGGACCAAAATTATGTTCGGCAATAATTTTCGTCAAGTTCACAAAATTATCCCGGGCAAACACCGCTCGCCCCTCAAACCGATACAAATTTTGCTTAGCGCGGAGAAGTGATTCTGGATCCGCGTCAATCCCCAGGAGTTTTCCATTCGGACTCGTCTTTTCTAAAATCGCTTCTGCGTGCCCGGCATCGCCCAAGGTACAGTCGATGACATTCGTTCCGGGTTTGAGTTGTAAAAAATAAATCGTTTCGTGGAGCAGTACTGGTACGTGACGCATATAATCCTAATCTACTAATTTTGATCCGAATCTACGAACTTCCGAATGCTACAAATGGTGATTCGTGATATTCGGATATTTGTAGATTCGGCTAAGATTCGTGGATTCGGATTACATTACACACCTAGCTCCCCCATCCGCTCCGCAATCGCGCCGCTCTCGCTTTCCGTTTGGGTTTTGTAGATATGCCATTTCTCTTCATCCCAAATTTCCAGCCGGCTATAGAGCCCGGCCACCACCACGGATTTTTTTAAACCGGCAAACTGCCGCAAATACTCTGGCAAAATCACCCGTCCCTGTTTGTCTATTTCTACATCCATGGCCCCGGCGAGCATTAGCCGGGCAAACGCTCGACTATTTGCTTGACTAATCGGCAGCGCCGCTAATTTCTCCGCCAGCTTGCTCCACTCATCACGAGTATATAAAAAAAGACAGCTATCCAATCCGCGGGTAACCACCGCCCCTTTTTTTAAAGAGTTGCGAAATTTGGCAGGAATTGCCAGGCGTCCTTTGTCGTCAAGATTATGTTTATATTCTCCAATAAGCACAGACCACGGATTTACGCACTGATTGACACGGATATGACTAATTTACAACCCGTTTTACTTTTACCCCTCGCGGAGTAAACAGAATAATCAATGCCAGTTTTTTATTAAGAGATTTCAGATACCCAAGAACTTGAGCCATATATTGCGGAGAAAAATCATGACCGACTTTAAACTCCACAATAATTTTGTTCTCGATCAGAAAATCAAGCCTGTAACTTCCAATCGAACGCCCATCATAGCTAAGCGGCACCAAAAATTCTCGCTGAAACGCATATCCTTTCTTGCCGATCTCAATAGCATAAGCGCGCTGGTAATACTTTTCACTGTGGCCAAATTTTAATTCGTTGAAAACAGCGTACGCGCATCCTATGAGATCAAACGTTTCTTTTTCGTAAAAGAGTCCTCCCTCCATACTGTTTGGAAAATCCGTGTTGATCCGTGCTTAAAATCCGTGGTTTCACCACTTCTCCCCACTAACATCCATTTTACACCACTTAAAAACACCAGTCAACACTTTCTACCAAAAATATGCGTGTATTTTTTGGCTAATATAAAACAAAAAATCCGCCCTCTCGGCGGACTGTGGATAAGTAATCCACTTAAGATACAACCATCAGAATAATCCCCATTAAAATAATTAAACATCCAACCAGCCGTTCTTTAAAATGATCCTCTTTAAAAAACCATCGGCCCCAAAAAATCCCAAAAACACTGGAACTGCGTTTCATCGCCGTAACATACGAAACAAACGTCAACGGCACGGCAATCATTTGTAACACTACCGCAATAGCATGCCCAAAACCAAGGGGAGCCAGACTCTGGCTGTGCTTAAAAACCGAACGAAGGCGTCCTTTAAATAACACAAACGGCAACAAAACAAAAGTGAAGGCAAGGTTTTGCATACCCACGTAAAAAAATGGATTGGTGTGCTGAATGGCAATTTTATCGTACGGGCTGGTAATGCTCCAGAGCAAAGCTACTATAAGCATATACCGCGGACCTTGGTCGGTAACCAAATGCGTGAGCGGTGTAAAAAAACCGTGCGCTCGCTTGCTCCATTGTAAAACATACGCGCCTAAGACAGTAATACAAACACCGGCAATGCCAAGGGCGCTTGGCAACTCACGGTTAACAAGCCGGGAAGTAAATAAAATAAAAATGGGCGTGAGTGACGCAATGGGAAGAGCAATTGACAGCGGCGTGTTTTTTAACGCCTTCATGTACAAAACAGACGCTATTGAACCAAAAAAAATGACAATCCCAAAGGCCACCCAAAAATCTTGGTCTACTATTTTTGGCAAATGAAAAAGCATTAATGGACCAACAATGAGCAACGTAAAAAACCGCAGCGACCACGCTGCGATATATTCGTCAAGATGTACAGATGATCTTTTGCTAAAGATGTCTTTAACGGAATCAACAAAAGCGGAGCCGAGTGATAAAACAAACCACATAAATTAAACATCAATCGTCAATCTAGCTTGTGCCAAGCGAGCCGCAATCCCCGCTTCGCGCTTCAGCCTCTCGGCCAAGGCTTTAGAGGCCGCCGGGTCGCCGTGATTTAAAATAACTTGTTTCGGGCGGGCGGCGCCAATCCAGCTGGCCAACTTATTTTGGTCGCCGTGGGCCGACAATGCCCCAATGGCTTTAATTTTACAGTTGACCTCCACGCGCTCGCCCAGAACATTTACCGGCGACTGGCCAGTTTGAATTTTGTGCCCCAAGGTCCCGGGCGACTGGTAACCAATAAACAAAAACGTATTTTTGGAATCAGATAAATAACGAAGCGCGTGGTGCAAAATCCGACCGCCGTTCATCATACCCGCGCCCGCGATAATTACTTTAGGGCCCGGCGTGTGGTTAATTTTCATGGACTCGGCGCGCGAGTAGGTAGTTACGAGTGTGTTAAAATTAAAAATATCATCTCCGGCTTTAAAAAATTCACTCGCTTTGGCATCATAATATTTAGGATATTTGCGGTACACGTTAATGGCGTCAATCGCGAGCGGGCTATCTAAATAAATGGGAATGCCGGTGAGTTTATGTTTGTGGTCAATGAGTTTATTCAGTTCGTAAATTAATTCCTGCGTGCGCTCCAAGGCAAACGACGGAATCATGAGTACCCCTCCCCGGCTGGCCGACTCAAGAATCGCCCCTTCAATCATTTCCTCGCGCGTGGCCGCGGCTTCATGGAGCCGGTCGCCGTAGGTGGACTCGCACACGAGCAAATCAAGATCGGTCGGCAAGTTTTCGGTATCTTTGAGGATGGGCACGTGCACATTACCCACATCACCAGAGAACACGACTTTTTTGCCTTCGGCCTGAATTTCTATAAAGGCGGAACCAAAAATGTGCCCAACATCGTGAAAAGTGACGGTGACATCCGAAACCTCTCCCTGCCCTCTCCCCCGCATATTGCGGGGCGAAGGAGGGGGCTCATTATTTGTCATCCCGAGCGTAACCGAGGGATCTCGTCGTCGTTGGTTGCGAGATTCCTCCACTTCGGTCGGAATGACAGTTGCGCCACCCAACACAAACGCTTCTCCATATTCCACCCGCTTGCCCTCGGCCACCACCGCCGCGATATCGGTTTCATCGTACAAAATGGGTTTGCCAAATTTTTTATTGTTGTAGAGCATAATGCCGTGCGCGTCCTTCATCACCAGTTCCGCCAACTCCAAGGTGGGCGCGGTGGCGTAAAAATGTCCAGTGTATCCGTTCTTGACGAGGAGCGGCAGCCGTCCGGTATGGTCCAAATGCGCGTGGGTAATAAACACGTGGGAAAGTTCGCTGGGGTTAAACGGCAATGGATTGTGATTTTTGGCGTCGTTAAAATCGCTGCCCTGGAACATGCCGCAGTCTATAAGAATTTTATATTGGCCGGTTTCTACCAAACTGCTGGAACCAGTCACTTCGCCCGCCGCGCCAAAGAAAGTAATTTTCATAGATATTGAAAGCTTGGGAAGCTAGGGATGCCCAGAAGGCTTGAAATGCCTCGCAACAAGCCTGCCAAGCCTCCCGAGCTTTCTAGGCTTGTCAATACATTATACCTATAGAAAGCTTTTTAAGCTAGTCAAAAAACAAAATAAATGTTACACTTAGGTCTAAGATAAACTATGGCTCGACCCAACTTCGACCACATCGAAATTGTTGAACCGCCGATTGAAGAATTAACCAAAGGCCACTCGCACCTGAAACGCACCTGCCTGGCTGGCTGCGGTGGGATTATTTTTTTTATTACCGCTCTCGGCGTGGGCTTGTGGATTGCCTTGGGGCCCGGACCCAAAACCTTAACCGCCTTGCCCGCTAACTTTCCGGCCGACATTCCCCTCTACGATAAAGACAACGTGGAAAATATTAGTTTTATCCCCGGCACCTACAAAGACCGCGGCACTAAAATTGCCTCATTCTTCCCCAAAATTATTCTCTCCCCGCTCCTCTTGGAACCGGCCAATGAACCGGCGTCAACCTCGCCACAAAAAGGGCTGGCCGGGTACGCCGAAGGCATTAAAAAAATGTGGCGCATTATTCGCGCGCCCATAACTACCGACAACCGCGACACGGTGCAAATTGAATGGCGGAGCATGGACGCGGAACCAAGTTTTGTGGTTGGGTACTATCGCAAAGAATTGAACAAAAAAAATTATACGACCGTTATGATCAGTAATTCCGACACGCTCAAAACCCTAACGTTTGATAACCACCAAAGTATTTCGGGCACCCTGACCGCGACGGGCGACGAAGCCAACCGTCCGGGAACGGATTATGCCGTGCTGACGGTCAATCTGCCAAAGAATTAACTGTCATTCCGAATCCCCATCGCAGGGGTGATGAATCTCTGTCTCACACACTTGTCATTTCGAGCCGAGTCGAGAAATCCCGCTCGTCGTTGGTGAGATTCCTCCGCTTCGCTACGCTCCGGTCGGAATGACAACGACCGGACAGAGACCCCTCGTCGGCCTTGACCCATTCGACTACGCTCAGGGTCACCTTGAGTCATGTCGAAATGGTGAGGCCTCGTTCGGGATGACAAATTAGTAATGTGTATGATTTCCAAATTACTTAACCGCTCTTCAAACTCCGTAATCGGAGCCGCTATTGTGATTGGCGCGGCCGGGCTTTTGAGCGACATTGCCGGCCTTATTCGCGACCGCATTTTAGCCCACAACTTTGGCGCCGGTCCGGTTATGGACGCCTACTACGCGGCGTTTAAAATTCCCGACCTTATTTATAATCTTCTGATTGTGGGCGCGCTCACGGCCGGGTTTATTCCCACCTTTACCAAAATCTTCTACCGGAATAACAACGACCGCTCCGGCGCTTGGCAACTCGCTAATAACATTATCAATATCGTCGGCATCCTGCTCCTCATCCTCGCGGGCCTCGGAATGATTTTTACGCCCCTCCTTACCAAAATTATCGCGCCGGGTTTTAGCGGAAGTCAATTAAGCCAGGCAATTAGTTTTACGCGCGTCATGTTTTTTTCGCCTTTCATTTTAGGTATTTCCATGGTCATGGGCGGCATTCTGCAGTCGCTCCGCCAATTTGTGCTCTATTCCATTGCTCCCATTTTTTATAACGTGGGAATTATTATTGGCGCGACCATTTTGACGCAGACACCGCTTAAAACCAACGGCCTCCCCGTCGGCGTCATTTTTGGCGCCCTCCTACACGCCAGTATTCAAATCTATGGGGCCTATAAAAACGGTTACCGCTGGGAGTGGCGCTTTAAAATTTTAGACAAAGAAACGCGCCACATTGGCAAACTCATGATTCCGCGTACCTTGGGCGTGGCCATTACTCAGCTAAATACTGTAGTCGTCACCATGCTGGCCTCGCTATTACCAATCGGGAGCGTGGCCGTGTATCACTACGCCAATAATTTGCAAAGCGTTCCCATTGGCATTATTGGCATTCCGTTTGCCTTGGCAGTCTTTCCGTTTCTGTCCCAAAGCGTAGCCACGGATAACGGCCCCGGCTTTATTAAACACCTCTCCGGCGCCACGCGCCAAGTGCTTTTTTTCATCATTCCTTTTTCACTCATCACGCTCCTTCTGCGCGCCCAAATTGTTCGCGTCATCTTAGGCAGCGGCGCGTTTGACTGGAACGCGACCATCGCGACCGCCGACGCCCTGGCCTTTTTTTCACTCGGGCTGTTCGCGCAGTCCCTCGTACCACTGTACGCCCGGGCCTTTTACGCGCTCTCCAATACCAAAACACCCTTTACCCTTGGGGTCATTGCCGAGCTCATTGCCATTATTGCCGCGTTACTCCTCATGAAGCCGCTTGGCGTGGCTGGCTTGGCGTTGGCCAGTTCCATTGGGGTTATTTTAAACTTGGGCATGCTCGTTATCGCCCTGCGACAGCTCACGGGAAGTTTGGAAGAAATGAAAACACTTCACTTTTTATTCCGCTTGGCCGTGGCCGGGCTCCTCATGGCCATAATTATCCAGACATTAAAATATCCGCTGGCAAAAAAGCTGGATCTTGACCATTTCTGGGGCATCTTGCTCCACGGCGGCATTTCTGGTACGCTAGGGCTCCTGGCCTATGGCGCGGTGTGTTATCTTTTAAAAGTAGAAGAAATGATGAATTTCCATGCCAGCCTCAAAACCCGCTGGCTTAAATTCCGCGGCACCCCAGAACTGGCCGAAGTGGAACGGTTATAATTTTCATGTCAAACAACCACATCCGCAATTTTTGCATAATCGCTCATATCGATCACGGCAAATCAACGCTCGCTGATCGTTTTTTAGAATTGACCGGAACCGTTTTGAAACGCGACATGAAAAGCCAGCTCTTGGATAGTATGGATTTGGAACGCGAACGAGGGATTACGATTAAACTGACGCCAGTGAGAATGCTCTACCAGACTACAGACTACAGACTACAGACTACAGTCAATACGTCAGACAATGCTGTGGTCCGTAGTCCGTCGACTGTAGTCCTCAATTTGATCGACACTCCCGGCCACGTGGATTTTAATTATGAAGTCTCTCGCTCGCTCGCGGCCGTGGAAGGCGCCATTCTCCTCGTGGACGCCACCCAGGGCGTACAGGCGCAAACCATTGGCAACTTATACCTGGCGCTGGAGCAAAACCTCACTATCATCCCCGTGGTGAATAAAATAGATATGGCCATTGCCAATGTGGCCAAAACCAAAGCCGAAATAATGCACCTCATTGGCTGTAAAGAAGAAGATATTTTATTAGCTTCGGGTAGAACCGGCCAAGGCGTGGCGGAAATTCTGGCGGCAGTTGTAGAACGTATTCCCCCGCCTCCCGAAGGGGGGGCGAATGCCCCCCGGGCCCTTATTTTTGATTCGCAATTTAATGAATACAAAGGTGTGGTTACTTCGGTGCGCGTGGTAGACGGCGAATTTAAGAAGGGCGATAAAATATATTTAATGTCCACGGCCGCCGAAGCGGAAATTTTAGAAATTGGCTACTACACGCCTAAATTTACGCCGGCCGAAAAACTAACGAACGGTGAAATTGGCTACGTGGTTACGGGCCTTAAAGATGTGCGTGAATGTCGGGTGGGTGACACCATTACGACACTCAATGAAGAAAAAATCCCAAACTCAAAAGCACAGTTGCCGGGCTACAAAGAAGTAAAACCCATGGTATTCGCTGGAATCTTCCCCAAGGAGGGCGACAACTACCAAGAACTGCGGGACGCGATTGATAAACTAAAATTAAGCGACTCGGCGTTAATTTATGAACCGGAACATTCCTCGGCGCTGGGATTTGGTTTTCGCTGTGGATTTTTAGGAATGCTCCACCTGGATATTTTTCAGGAACGCGTAAAGCGCGAGCACGGCGTGGAAATTATTATTACCGTGCCGAGCGTGGCATATAAAATAACTAAAATGAACGGCGAAGAAATAATGATTAAAAGTCCGCAGGAAATGCCGGACCCTAATTATATTGCGAGCGTGAGTGAACCGTGGATGACGCTGGATATTATCACCCCCAAAGATTACGTGGGCAACGTGATGGCTTTAATTAATGAACGCAAAGGGCGCTATGTCAATACCGAATATTTGAGTACCGGTACCGACCAACGGGCATTACTTCATTATCAAATCCCCCTGGCCTCGCTGGTAACTGACTTTTATGATAAACTAAAAACCGTTACCTCCGGCTATGCCTCCATGAATTACGAGTATACCGATTATGAATCAACCGACGTGGTAAAGCTGGATATTTTAGTCGCCGATGAAATGGTAGAGGCCCTGGCGACCCTGGTGTGGCGCGATGAGGCCTACAAAACGGGAAAACGCGTGGTAGAATCGCTCAAAGACTCGCTCCCCAAGCAACAATTTGAATTAAAAATCCAAGCCGCGGTGGGCGGTAAAGTTATCGCGGCCGAACGCCTGTCCGCGCTCCGTAAAGACGTACTGGCCAAAATGAGCGGCGGCGACGTAACCCGCAAAATGAAGCTATTAAAAAAGCAAAAGAAAGGCAAAGAGCGGATGAAATCGCACGGCCGGGTGGATATTCCAACCGAGGCATATTTAGCGGTGCTTAAACGATAGGCTTGGAAAGCCTAGGAAGCTTAGAAGGCTCTAGCCTCCCGAGCATCCCAAGCCTGCCCAGCCTTCCAAGCCTTGTCATCGCATCTGTGATCTGTCTAAATCCACACTCACTATATAATCTGTCTAAATCCTCGCCTATGAAAGCCAAAACCAAAAAATCTCTCTGGGTCCTGGTGGCCATCATCGGCATTGCCGCGATGTTGTTTTTCACCATCGCTCCGATGTTCCAATTTTGACCTCACCCTTTATCCCTCTCCTTGGAGGAGAGGGAGCGAACGACGACGTTGCGTTTCGCTGGCACCCTCTCCCTGGGGAGAGGGACAGGCCGCTTGCGCTCCAGAGCTTCAGCGGCGGAGCGGGGTGAGAGCAATTTCGCTTGACAATATTTTTGCGGAGTGAAATAATACCTACATTCTAAATTAAACTATATGGATGAAGATAAAGTTATCAAAGAAATTATAGAGCTTAGAGCGGATGTGGATGAAATAAAAGAAACAATGGTTACTAAAAAAGAAATGAATAGGGTCTACGATACTCTTGACGTTTTAGTCAAACTAGCTAAAAAGAAAGATCAGGAATTGACGGCTGTAACTCATCAGCAAAAATTAATGAATAACGATATCGCTAGAATCAAACCGCTGGTTGGTTTGGCTTAATGAAAAATAAAATAATAAAAAACTTCCACCATTTCGGTAGAAGTTTTTAATTTACATCAGATCGTCCTCTCATCAATTACCATTTTGATAACGGATGAGAGCACGGACGACCTGACGGACGATCACCCGGGCTCCCGTGGGGGA
>JAHFHV010000028.1 GCA_023246725.1 Candidatus Magasanikiibacteriota bacterium
TCAAACACTCACGGAAGCCATCAATTATATCCGCGGCAAGGTAGAAAATATTTCTAGCTTAATGACCTTAGCCACGGAGGGTGTAGGTGGCTTTGCCAAGAAATTTGTTACCAAAAAAGCCAAAGATTGGATGGACAGTAGCTCTACCCGTGTGAATGACGCTGCCAAAGACGCGGTGGAAAAAGCCGTGGAAGCTACCGCGAGAAAAATGAAAAAGATGGCGAGTAAAATTAAAAGGCCGTGAACCACGTAGGGTTCAGGGCCGCGCACCCTATGTGGCGCGTGGTAACTAAAGATACTAAGCAGATATTTTTGAGAGACGCTCCAAACAGGGCGTCTTTTGTATGGTTGATTTAATGGGCGGTTTACGGTAACATAGTGCTTGTTCCTCAATCTGTCATCCTGATTAGTAATCTTATGTCCGATTTCGTCCACTTGCACACCCATTCGCATTATTCGTTACTTGACGCTCTTCCCAAAATTGATGAGCTGGTGAGTGCCGCCAAAAAACAGGGCATGAAGGCGCTCGCGCTCACTGACCACGGCAATATGTACGGAGCGATTGAATTTTACGAGGCCTGCCACAAAGCCGGTATCAAACCAATTGTTGGGTTTGAAGCGTACGTTACGCCATATAGTTTGGACGATAAAAATATTAGCGAGCACAAACAATTTCACCTCGTGCTTCTCGCGCTTAATTACATCGGGTACAAAAACCTCATGCGGCTTGTGTCGCTCGCCTCACTTAAAGGTTCGCGGGTGGCGAGTAAACCGGTCGTAGATAAACAGATGCTCAAGGATTTTCACGAAGGCGTGGCGGCGCTATCCGGCTGTATGGAAGGCGAGATCCCCAGTATTTTACATAAAGAAAATAATTTGGAAAAAGCTAGAAAAATCTCGCTGGAGTACCAGAATATTTTTGGAGCTGGTAATTTCTATTTGGAATTAAACGATTTGCCAGATTTGGGCGGGCAAATGGAGGTGAACACTAAACTTGTTCAACTGGGCAAAGAGCTTAGCATCCCCCTGGTGGTAACGCGCGACGCGCACTACATACATACCGATGACGCCGAGGCGCAAGATATTTTAAGTTGCATATCTGCCGGCCGCACTGTGGACGAACCAAACCGACCCACCATGGCCGGAGTGGATTATTCGTTGGCAGAGGGCAATGACATTGCCAGCCGATTTAAGCATCTCCCCGACGCGCTCGCCAACACGGGTAAGATAGCGGATCGAGTTGATCTTAAAATTAAACTCAATGAGTGGCATTTTCCGCAAATTGATATTCCCCCAGGCAAAACCGCCGGCGACTATTTGCGGGAAGAAGTATATCGGCGGCTCCCGCTTCTTACCCAGCTAACGAGTGAAGTAAAAGAGCGCGCGGAATATGAATTGGAAATTATTACGAACAAAGGGTATTCTCCATATTTTTTGGTTGTCGCGGACTATGTTGAATACGCGCGGAGGCACGACATTATAGAAACGACCCGCGGATCCGGCGCCGGGTCTATTGTTTCTTACGCCATGGGCATCACCAGTGTTAACCCGCTCCATTTTAAATTGCCGTTTGAACGTTTTTTAAACCCTTTCCGCCCGAGCCCTCCGGATATTGACGCGGATTTTGCCGATGACCGGCGCGACGACATGATTGCCTACGTGACGCAAAAATATGGCGCCGATAAAGTGGCGCAAATTATTACTTTTGGAACCATGGCGGCGCGCGGTAGTATTCGCGACGTGGGCCGGGCGCTGGGTTATAGCTACTCGTTTTGCGATCAGGTATCTAAATCAATTCCGTTTGGCGCGCAGGGTTTTCAAATGACGATTGCCAAAGCCTTGGATTTGGAACCGGATTTAAAAGAACTGTACAAAAAAAATGCGTCGGTCAAACGCCTCATCGATTTAGCTCAAAAAATAGAGGGCTGTGCCCGGCATACGTCCATTCACGCCGCCGGGGTGGTAATTGCCCCGACCGCCTTTACCGATTTTACCCCGGTGCAGTATGAAACCGGCGGCGACCGCATTGTGACGCAATACGAAATGCACGCGGTGGAAGCGGCGGGGCTCTTAAAAATGGATTTTTTGGGCATCAGGAACCTTTCCATCCTCGGCCATGCCGTGGAAATTGTGGAGAAAACCACCGGACGTAAAGTTGATATTCATAAACTGGAACCCTGGGATGACCAAAAAACTTATGAAATGCTTGCCCGCGGCGAAACCATTGGCGTCTTTCAGCTCTCTGGTTCGGGTATGACCCGCTACTTAAAAGAACTGAAACCCACCACCATTTTTGATATCATGGCCATGGTGGCTTTATTCCGCCCGGGTCCGATGGATCAAATTCCGGAGTATATTCGCCGCAAGCATCATTCGGAGCTGGTTGACTATCTCGATCCTCGGATGAAAGAGTATCTGGACCAATCGCTCGGTCTCATTGTGTATCAAGATGACGTGCTTCTCACTGCTATCCATCTCGCCGGTTATGATTGGGCGGAGGCCGATGGGTTTAGAAAAGCCATGGGCAAAAAAATTCCAGCAGAAATGGCCAAACAAAAAGAAAAATTTTTTAAAGGCTGTAAAGAAATTGGAAAACTCCCGGAAACTAAAATTCACTTATTATGGGAGCGGATTGAGCCTTTTGCCGCCTACGGTTTTGGTAAAGCGCACGCGGCCAGCTACGGGGTGGTGGCGTACCAAACCGCGTACATGAAAGCTAATTTTCCTATTCAGTACATGACGGCCGTTCTCATCGCGGAATCGGGCGACATTGATAAGGTGCCGCCCATCATTCACGAGTGTGAGCGCATGGGCATTAAAGTATTGCCGCCCGACGTAAACGAGAGTTTTAAAAGTTTCGCGATGATCACTCCCACCACCCCGTCCCTGCGGGACACCCCTCCCCCGCCTGCCTCGCTGGAGCGAGTACTGCGGGCAGGTCGGGCAGGAGGGGACACCGCGAATCCCCTCCTTTCCAAGGAGGGGCGAGGGGTGGTTGCCGAGGCTCCAGAGCACATCCGCTTTGGATTAAATGGCATTAAAAATTTGGGCGAACACATTGCCGACGTTATTTATCTTGAACGCAAAGCCAACGGACGCTATAAAACGCTGGAAGATTTTTTGCGACGCATCACGGATAAAGACCTTAATAAAAAATCCCTAGAGAGCTTAGTAAAATGCGGCGCCATGGATGGATTTGGGTATGATCGCGGCATTCTTTTGGCGAGCACGGAAAATTTATTATCATTTAGCAAAGACCACGCCGAAGCGCAAAATTCCAAACAGGCCTCGCTGTTTGGAGCCGCAATTGGCGGGGAGACTAAATTGCGTTTGGAAAAGTCTCTACCCGCTAGCGCTGATGACAAGATTGCTTGGGAGAAAGAACTGCTAGGTCTTTACGTAACAGCGCACCCGTTCGCGGCTCTACAAAAGACGCTGGAGAGTGTTTTGACGCCGCTCTCGGATCTTGGGGCCAAGCCGCGCGGCGCCTGGGTAGTAGTCGGCGGCATTATCGACCACTTAAAGAAAAAAATTACCCGCAGCGGCCAGCCCATGATGTTCGCGACCATCCAGGACGTAACCGGCAGTTTGGAACTGTTAGTTTTTCCTAAGACATTCGAAACTACCAAAGACGTGTGGGTAGAGGGGCGAGCCGTGTGCGTGGTTGGCAAAACTCCAGAAGACGAAGGCGATGATAAATTATTCGTGGAGCGGGCGTACCATCTCACTAAGGAAAACGCGCTGACGCTTAAATCACAGCTAGCGGTCAACACTGGGTCATCATCAATTAGAAATTATGTGTCCGAATCCGCTTTGGTAAATTTAGAAAGAGATGGTTTTGAAATCACTTTCACCCCAGAGCAGTTTAAAAACAAAGCCGAGGCGTTGAAAGAAATTTTAAAAAAATATCCCGGGGACAAAACAGTTTATCTAAAAATAGGGGATAAAACAATTAAGACGCAGTACAGCGTTGGCGAGGAGATTAAACTGACAGAAAATATTGAACAGATATTAAAAAAATATTAAGCAAATATTTTGTCGCGCCAAATAATATTTGCTCAATATCTGTTTAATATTTTTTTTCGTCAACCTTCCAATTTGGATTAGCCGCCAGCTTGTCCCAGGGAGTAAAATTTTTTTTGAGGGCTTGGTAATATCCCGCCACCGCTATCATGGCGCCGTTGTCCATGCAGTACGTTGGTGAAGGAGTAAGGAGTAAAGAGTAAGGAGTAATTTTGTTAACCGCTTCGGTTAATGTTTGTCTTAGTTTTTTGTTAGCGGCAACTCCCCCTGCCAAAATAATCGTTTTTGGTTTCACTTCTTCCGCCGCGCGCAGAGTCTTAGCAACCAGCACATCTACAATTGCCTGCTCAAAGCTGGCACAGAAATCGTTAAGCGTCGTCCCTCCGTTGTCATTCTGAGTGAGTCCTGACTTAGTCGGGACGACCGAAGAATCACTCTCACCAACGCTACGAGATTCCTCCACGGAGTTTACATTGAGCTTGTCGAATGTGGTCGGAATGACAAGAGAGTGATCGCGTAGCCAGTACAGAGCTGAAGTTTTTAATCCCGCGAAACTGAAATCCCAGCCATAGGCTGGTCCGCCTTTGGCGGAAAAATTTCCTTTTTCCTTGAGCATTGGCCTCGGGAATGCAATCGCGTCGGTTCGCCCGGTCGCCGCGAGTTTAGAAATTTGTGGCCCGCCCGGGTAGGGAAGACCCAACAGCTTCGCCACCTTATCAAAACATTCCCCGGCCGCGTCATCCTTGGTGGCGCCTAGGATTGTAAAATTAGTATGGCTCGGCATCAAAATTAACTCAGTATGACCACCACTCACAACGAGAGCAAGAGCGGGTAATTGTATGAAGGTAGTAGGTTGTAGGGAGTAGGGTGTAGGTGGATCGTTTTTGGTATTTGATTTTTGGATTTGATTTGTCATTTGACATTTGTCATTTGAAATTTCCACGGAGTGGATATGTCCCGCAATATGATTTACCCCAACAAGTGGAATGTTCCAGGCATATGACAGTGTCCGAGCCGCTTCCACCCCAACAATGAGTCCGGTAATCAACCCTGGACCGGCGGTCACGGCAATCACGTCCGGTCTATGGTGTTGTGTTGTTGTGTTGTTGTGTTGTTGTGTTGAAAGCACATCCTCAACTAACGGCACAATAATTTCCGCGTGCATCCGGCCGGCAATTTCCGGCACCACGCCGCCATATTTTTTATGCACGTCAATTTGTGAAGCAGTTTTCTCGGCAATAATAACATGGCCCTCGTCAGAACAGTTGAGGAGTGCCACCGAAGTATCATCGCAGGAAGATTCAATGCCTAAGATCAGCATATAAACAGATTAAGCAGAGTAGGCAGATTAAGCAACGTGATTGTACCAGTTTTATATTTTTTTGCAAATAAAAATCACCTCTATTTAAGGTGAACTACGGGGGCGGGCACCGTGCGTTGCAGCGGACCATCGGGTCCACTGGTCTCGCTACGCTGACCGCCCGTCGGTGCTACTCGCGGTGCGACCTTCTGGTGCCCAGCTTCTCGAGCGCTCCGATTGTTCCCCCCAGCTCGTCCAGGCGACCCACGCGATTCTCGCCGGGCGGCTGGTCGGCGGCGGCACCCTGCACGGCGGCTTCGGTCTTGGCCGGTTCCGTTGCCTTGGGCGCGGAGACGACCGGCGGGAACTTGGTCAGGAGCTCGGCCATCTTGGCCTGGGCGGCCGGTCCGACCCACGTTCCGTCGCCGGCCAAGCCGTACTTGCGTTTGAAGGTAGATCATGGACTGGTCGTAGGCGCCGCCCGTGAGGCGATCGATCACTTCCGGAGCCATGATCAGGACCAGGTTCCGCTTGAAATTCTCGATGAGGCGGTTGGGGATGTCCCCCTGCAGCATGGTCGGAAAGACCCGGCGAATGCCGGGGTTGATGCGAACGCGGCGTTTTTTCCTCAAGGTCAGCCTCCTCGTTTCGTCCGCGACCAATAGCGTTGGCTATTGATGTCGAACAGCTGTGAAGAGGCTACCATACAAATAATATCTCGTCAATCCCGATTTTGTTTGGCGCAAAATTTTTTCAAGGGTGTTATCTCCAAAAAAAAGAACCTCTTCAACAAACGTCAAAAAGGTTCATGCAATTACATCAGGCCGCAGTCACTCTATTCAAAAATTTTAAGTAGACTGGCTGGGCCCGGCAGAATCTCCCTGGTAGGAGATCTGCCGGGTGAAGGCGGTCTGAGGGCGCTCTCAGCGCCGCTAGTTGAGAGCGGCGGAGAACAGTCTGGAGGGATCGTGGCGGGCTAGTTGCGCAGGCGGGTGAGCTTGGCGACGACCGGCGGGACCATGAGCTGGGGAACGGCCGGCTCGTAGAGCGGGTGGTCGGGCGGGAGCCCGGCGCGATTCTCCCGCGCCTGCTTGTCCGTGGTGGGGTTGGGCGGCAACGCACCGACTGATGTCTTGGTGGGGGGCCGTTTTTTCGTTGTCATTTTCCGCTCCTCTCTAACGCGCGTTTGTTTGCGCGCAACGAAGAACAATATATAGCATTTTTTAAAAAGTGTCAACCCGTCTTACCGCTGACCATAGAATGGTCTCGGGATGAGACGGAGCAGAGTAGTATCACGGGCCGTAGTAGTTCACCTGCCATCGTTCGAGCGGTTGATAGCTGGAAGTGAGTTCGGCGACTATCTGATCCATGAACGACTTCGAACCTCGTTTCCAAGCCGTCCATTCGTCTTTGGACTTTGCCCCGCAATCAAGAATGGAGAGGTTCTCGCTGTGGTCGTTCTGGACAATCGGAAAACCGTTCGGCGATGGCTCCATGTAGTGGTAGTTGACAACGATGAGCGTCCGCCCTTCGCTCGTCTTCCAGGCGTACCACACCAGCCAGTTCTGCGTAGCCACCTGGCGAACGCGGCCGTGTCCCATCAGCCAGCTCGCCTCGTTGGCTTGCAACTTCTCGGGTCCCAGAGCATCGCTCTGGACGTACATTGCCAGACGGTTGATTTCCTGACTGAAGTATTCTGCCTCTTCTCGCCAGTCCCACCGGACCCAGCGAACGAAGGCATAGCCAATGCCCCCGATCACGACTACGACCCAGAGGTAATACAGCCCAGTTGCCAACAGCGACGGTTGCTCCGGCATCTTAGCACTCTCCTTGGCGCGACCAGCGCTCGGTTGTTGGTTGTTTTTAGACTTGATTCCGCCTCTCGTAGAGAGGCGGTGTTCACTTCTACCCTAGTGCATTTAGCATTATCTGTCAAGCTTATGCAATTTCGCTTATGCAATTTCGCCACACCTCAAAAAAATTTTCTTTCCGTGTGTCAGGGGAGAGAATCGAACTCTCGACCTTAGGGTTATGAATCCTATGCTCTAACCGACTGAGCTACCCTGACAATGAGCTGTATGCTTTAATTATTTATGCGCCAAATAGATATAGATAAAACTTGCCATGTCTCGCCCGCCGAGTTTTCGGGTGCCACAGCGCCGCATGGTTAGCGCGGCGGCGCGAGAGGCGGGAGCTACCCTGACCTGTCTTCGCTCGCTATGGCGAGCTACGCCCGGCAAGCAAAATATATTTTAAAAACAGGAGTATAATAGCGCTTATAAGGGCAAAAGTCAATAACAAAAAAATACCCTGAACATAAAACGGTCCAGGGTAATTTTAATGTTGCCATTATTTCTATTTCGCCAGCGCCGCGTCAATAGCGGCTTTGACTTGTTCTAAAGGCTGGGCGCCGGTAATCAGCGTGGCTTCACCCTGGGCAGTTACCACAAATGTTCCTGGCGTGCCATTAATGCCAGCGCCGCCGCCCGCGTCCGCTTGCGTTTTTACTTTGGCCGCGTATTTGCCGCTGTCTAAACAGGTTTGGAATTTTTGCTGGTTTACGCCGAGTTCCTTAGCCAAAGCGCCCAGTCCTGACAGCGGAAAGCCTGTGCCGCCGGCCGCCGTGCGTTCAAAAATCGCATCCGTATATTTCCAAAAGGCGTTTGCGCCCCCTAGTTCCGCCATACATTCGCTAGCTTCAGCTTCTTTTTGCGCATTTTGGTGAAACGACAAGGGGAAGTGCCGAAATACCCATTTTACCTTGCCGCTATACTGCTCCATTACCTGGAGCATGGTGGGGTGAAAGCGCTGGCAGAACGGGCATTCGTAGTCGGAATATTCAATCAGCGTAAGAGGGGCTTTGGCATCGCCGCGGACATGGTCGTCTTTTGTTACCGGCGGCACCGGTCCGCTTGGGGCCGGGGCAGAAGGGGCGGCGGGAGCAGGTACATTTGGGACATCCACACCGGCTTGCTGGTAGGGAGCCGAGCCTATTTTGTTTCCCTTTAGCGTCATGACGCCAAGCACAATAAAGCCAATGGTGCCAAGCGTTAGTACCCCTCCCACCAAACCCACGAGCAGAGCGCTCTTGGGGTCGAGCTGTTCAAAAAAACTTTTTTTAGAACTAATGCCTTCGTCCATAATGTTATATTTAGTGAATAAGTTATATAAGTATACCCCAAGTGCAAACCCTTGACAAGATTGGTTTTTTGTGCTATACTGTAATGTTTATCCAAAAATCGATAAACACTGCTCTTTTTAGCTATTATTACAACTAACGAGGGTTGCTTATTTCATTTTATCAGCGTGGTAAGCCAAAATCAGCAACCCTCAAAACAACGCGATGCTCGCGTTGTGAGGGAGTCCCTTGTGGAAGTCCGCCCAAAGAGGTTGGATTCCAAGGAGTGACCAAAATGAGCCAGCTCGCGCGCGCCTTCGCCAACGCCTTCACCGCCCCCGCCGCCTCCATCACCCCGGACACCAGCACCGCCATCGGTGGCCGCCGCCTCCGGAACGCCCTCAAGGCGATCCGCCGCGGCGACGTGAACCACGAGGACGCGATGTTCGCGATCCACAAGTACTACCGGTGGATCGACGGCCTCGAGCAGAAGCGGCCGTTCCTGCACCGGCCGGAGGGGGCGATCATCGCCCCGGTCAACGGCATCATCGTCATGGCCTTGGAGGAGGCCGACCTGCCCAAGAGCCCGGCCAACAACCGCATCCCGAACCGCAAGGCGCGCCACCAGGCGAAGTGGTTCGATCGCCAGCGCCTGGCGGAGGAGAAGCGCGAGCGCGTCATCGACCAGCGCATCGCGCTCCACCTGCCCTCGCAGGAGATCATCCCGCGGCGGTCGGAGCGCCCCCTGCCGCTGTCGAAGATCTCCGTCGAGTCGCTCACCGACACCGACAAGCTCGCGATCGCGCGCCAGCGCTACGCGGGCACGAAGGTGCTCTGGAAGGAGTTCACGAAGCCGGAGCTGCGCACCACGGTCGTGGTCCTGTTCGAGGGCGACGACCTCCGCAAGGCCGAGTCCTTCCAGGTCATCATCGGCGCCAAGGCCAGCCGGCAGAACAACGCCAACTGGCTCCTGCGCAAGGATGCGAGCGCGGGCAAGATGCGCCAGGGCGGGTGGGTCGAGGAGACCATCGAGAAGTTCCCCGGCATCATGGAGATCCTCGCCGCGGACATCTAGTAGGCAGTCGGCCGGTCAAGAGTTACACACTCAAGACCAGCCGGGTGCAGACTCCGGTCTTCACTCCGGAGCCTGCATCGGTACAGCTAATTTTAATTGGCTCGACCGATGCTCCGAAGTGGAGAGAGAAAGAAATAACCCTGAACCAGAACGGTTCAGGGTTTTTCGTTGTAAATTTTTTAGTTCAAACTGTTTTCCGATCGGCTGGTTGGTTCTTCCATCACGCTGTGGCAAGCGCGTTCGGCCGCGCGGAAGGCGCTCCAGGCGCTGTTATGCGCAGTGCGATGGGCGCTTACCGCGGCGCGGTGAGCCGTGCGGTAGGTTTGCCAAGCGGTCTTAAGGGCCGTGCGCCTCACTTTGGCATCCGTATTACCCCAGGCGGTGTGGAGGGCGCTGGCGCGGGCCGCAAGGGCGGCGGATTGCGCGGTGGAGAAGGTACTAAACGCGCTCTGGAGGGCGGCTTCACGGACATCCACGGCCGCCACCATGCATACCATGTCAACGGTCCTTTTAGGGGTGGATGAAACATGCATCGCCTCGTTGGATTCAGCCATGGCCGGAGCAGTCATAGCCAGCATAGACGCGGCCACGAGTGTTGAAGTTAAGAATTTTTTGAGTATCATATGTGATTTATTCGAAATCACACCGCGCAACCGATTTAACGAAATCGTGTCGCGTAACGTCATTTGAGACGCGACGAAGCGCGGCGTTGGGTTATTTAAATTAAGAGACGTATTCGACCTTTGAGTTTTAAGTACAAGTTAGTATACCATTTTTTAAGCAATAAAGTTACAAGGTGTTACAAACTCGCCGCTAATTTATCAAACGACTGGTTTCAAAAGCGCTTTCATAAAATTGCTTGATTATTTTATCTAAATTTTTTTGGGGGATTAGAATTGATTTTTTTATATTCCTCCTTAGCAAATTCTAATTGTAAACCAGCATCCCACATTGTGCCTTTTTCCTCCAGTTCGGCTAAGTACCCATTCAAGCCTTCTATTTCACGCTGGGCATCTCTCAGCGGCCGGCCCATGCCTTTTACCATGCCCATACCGTCTCCGTCAGAATCAACCGTCGCTTCATTAGCCTGAATAAAGCGCTGTAAATTATCAATTTTTCCAAGGATATGAGCTTTAGCCAATTCAGAGGAACGGCTTTGTATTTCTCTCATTTTTTCTGGAGTGAATTCAGGTAATTTCTCCTTCATTCCTTTTAACGCTCTAAGCGAGTCGCCTCTAAACATTGTCCCCATATATTTTGCTTAAAATGAATAAATGAATAATAGTTAGTATAGCAATTTTTGGTGGTAAGTCAAAGTTGTGTTTTAAAACAAAGTACCACTATTGTGGTGGTACTTTGTTATCGTGGTAGAGTATTTTAAAGGTAGTTCGGACCCGCCAGAGGCGGGCGGGCGTTTATAAATTGTAGCCCCCCATTTTACCAAAATTGTTGGCGCGATCTTTGACAATGTCCAGTTTTTCAGCTCGCTCGGGGTGGGCTGGTAAAATCTTAACAGATTTTACCTTTGGCGGCAAATTCTTTCTGGAAAATAAAACAGCCTTGTATAAAGCTGCTTTATTGGGACCACGAGTGACGCAGGTCCCTGTTGTTCCATGCGCTGTCTTCCTTCTGGCGTGCCTCGTGGTAGCACACACCGAATACTGGTTAGCCTCTTCCGCCCTTGAGCATCAAGAGACCACGGAAGCCGATCGGACGCGGATCATCCTGCGGACTTATCTTCCCCGCCTTCCAGCCCTCCAGGTACGCGCTGGCATAGATCCACCCGCGCGCGAAGAGAACGGCCAGAACGAGAAAGACACCAACCATGGCCGCGCGGACGGCGAGGTGCTTGTCCAGCGGGATTCCGTTCAGAAATCCCAGCGAGAACATCACTGTCGCGCTTGTCAACATGAAGCAAGTGGCGAGCCGGAAGGCTCGCACGTCACCAGCCATTCCTCGGATTTGAGCTTGCTCGGACATGGGTCCTCCAATCGTGGTTGACGGTTGATTCGAAAACCAAGCTACTCCGAATAAAAAGAATACTATATTATTTCAACCTAGTCAAGATAACTATAGATAGAAAAAACATGGCTTGGCAAGCCACGTTTGTATTTTTTTGATGACGCTTTATAACAATTTGTTACGGTTCTAAATACGGCATCTTTTTATAACACCCTTCGTCTTCAATGTAAGCCAAACCAAATACTGCCAGTTCTCTATCTAACTCGCCTATATCTCCTTCTGCTGTTATTCTGAAAGGTAAAACAACTTCGTTGATGAGGTCAATATCATTATCTCGTAAGTCTGTATGACCGATGTGAACTATTTTCATAAAATCCGCGATGATAGCGGGGTGGCCCAAGCTACAATCAGTTGTAGCTTTACCTATTCCTTCAAAGACTATTTTGGTATCAATGGGATTGACACGAACATATTGATCATATTGCGGCTTGGCGGGAACGCTCTTTGTTTGAGTTATCTCTCTATACGCATTTTCATCTTGAACGATAAATTCCTCAACCCCTGAAGCTATATATTTCATGGCATTGTGAAGCGCTTCAACCACTGCCGGCTTCTCTTCTGATCTAAAACCACCCTGTTCTAAAAATTCACATGTTTCAAGAATATAACTTCGAGCGCCGTATTCAGTTAATTTTACAATCATCTCCTCATCAAACTGAGGTCGCGATTTCTTTATAACTAGAGGCCCAATTTTTATTCCCGCTCTAATTTTGTTGGTATCACGAATTTTTTGTATGGTTCTCTGGGGTAAAGACAGGTCTCTTGTTAACTGTTCGCGGAATGCCGCCTCATCTGGCTCCGGGCGGAACAGTTCTTTTCTCTCTTCTTCGGGAAGGTCAGGCAATTGATCTTCTTTAACAGCTCTAACAATATCTTCAATAACTTTAGAATCAGAATCACTGCCATGTAACAGTCCACCCCTTCTCATAACTTCGGTCATTTGAACAATAAAATGTCTCTCTTTTAGAGGATTTCCTTTAAAATCAAGTTTTTTGTCCCATTTGAGATATTGTTTTTTAATATGATCCCTAAGCGCTGCCAATCTCCTGGCATCTAAGCGTTCATTAGACATAGTTGTTTAATTAATGAGCGAAAATGGTTATAAAAATTTTCTTTTCCCAAAAGGTGGTGCGAGCCGATATTTTTAACGGGCTCTTTGGCAGTTTTGAAAGATCACGCCAACAATTTTGGTAAAATGGGGGGCTACAATTTATAAACGCCCGCCCGCCTCTGGCGAGTCCGAACTACCTTTAAAATACTCTACAATTCGGGAAATTGCAATAGGGCGCGGAGACGCCGCCACCAAATTATATGGGGGCTGCCACTTAAAAACATACTGGCGGTTTTGTCGCCCAGCGAAGGGCGGGGAAAAGAAAATTTTTATCCAATTAACTCGAAATATATGCGATATGTAATTTATGCCCGAAAATCAACCGAAGAGGATGATCGACAAGTGTTGAGCATAGAGGCTCAATTCGCCGAATTAAAAGAATTCGCCGCCAAAGAAAAACTGGACATTGTCGCCTCGTTTCACGAGGCCAAAACTGCCAAAGAGCCCGGCCGAACCGTGTTCGGCGAAATGGTGTCATTTCTCGAGAGTGGTAAAGCGGAAGGGATAATTTCATGGAACCCGGATCGCCTCGCCAGAAATTCTGTAGACGGAGGCAAAATTATACACCTTGTGGATCGCGGAATAATAAAATCCTTAAAATTTCCAACCCACTGGTTTGAGCCTACGCCGCAAGGGTTATTCATACTCCAAATCGCTTTTGGACAGAGTAAATATTACGTGGACAATTTGAGGGAAAATGTAAAGCGCGGCTTGCGGCAAAAAATACGGAATGGCGTTTGGCCAAGCAAAGCGCCGGTCGGTTATCTGAATAATCCCAAAACCAGAGGTGTTGATGTTGATCCTGAAAAGGCGACAAAGGTAAAACAAGCGTTTGAGTTATATGCGGGTGGCAAGCATACCGTATCCTCAATTACTGAATGGTGCCACACAAATAATTTGCTAAGCCGCTCAAACCAAAAAATTCAATATAGTAAAGTATATGCTTTTTTGCAAAATATTTTTTATGTTGGCCTCATGAAATATGGTGGCGAAGTACACGAGGGAAAGCATGAGCCGCTTATCTCCAAAAAAATGTTTGATAAAGTGCAGGAAATTTTGAAAGAAAAAGGCAAGCCTCGCCGGACTAAAAAATATCATTTTGATTTTCTTGGGCTTATGAAATGCCCTTGCGGAGCAAGCATTACCGCCGAGTACAAGAGAAAGAAAAGCGGGCGAGAATATGTATATTATCGTTGCACTAAAAAGAAAGGTGCCTGTGGCGAGTTATTTTTGCGTGATACGCTTTTAGCGGGACAGATACGAAATTATCTGTTAAAAATTTCTCTTTCGGAAGTTGAGTTTGAAAAGGCAATCGCGCAGTTAGAATTAGAATACACTCGCGATACTGAATCTTTTCAAACCACAATTCAAAATTTAAATGCAGAATTCACCAAGACAGAAACCATGCTTGAAAAGCTCCTCGACGCCTTTCTTTCTAACGTGTTATCCACAGGGGAATATGCCGCTAAAAAAGAAAAAATTCTCGCCCGCAAGCTAGAACTGAAAGAGAAAATCAAAGCGATTGAGGCGCGAGGAAATAGTTGGCTCGGACTCGCTAAGGATTTTGTTATTTCGCTTAACAAAGCCAACCAATTACTCGAAAACAACAACACAACGGAAATGACACCGTTTCTTAAAAATATCGGCTCGCACCACCTTTTACAAAACCGCCAGTATGTTTTTAAGTGGCAGCCCCCATATAATTTGGTGGCGGCGTCTCCGCGCCCTATTGCAATTTCCCGAATTGTAGCCCCAACGAGGATCGAACTCGTATTTTCGCCTTGAAAGGGCAATGTCCTAACCATTAGACGATGGGGCCATCCTACGCTCCCTTGAAGGAGCTTCGGATGGCAAGCCGTTAAATACTCTAATGTAGAGTAACTTAGACTTGTCCTCCGAAACTTTGGAACTTTTAGGAATGTTAAGATTATATACTATTTTACAAAAAAGTCAACTGCTTGCGCGTATCCTGTTTACGCGTATCCGCGTATCCCAGCATTCGCGTTTATCCTAAATTTGTGTGCCGACAGGCTGGGGATAACTTAAGTTTTTTCTCTTGACGTAAATTTATTTCACGTGTATACTTTAGCACATTGTGTTTTCGTAGATTTTTTCTTGGCTAAGTTAAGACAAAATTTC
>JAHFHV010000029.1 GCA_023246725.1 Candidatus Magasanikiibacteriota bacterium
TTTAATTTTTTGGATGTTTATAAACCAAGCGGAAATGGCGTTATAGATAAGCATGGTGTCACAGCGCCAGCAGTGCGGGTACGAGTGGGTGTATTGTTCGCGGCTAAATAGGAGTCCGCGTTTTTCTAGGTCATTTTTAATTTCTTTTTCGGCTTGTTTAAAATATTTCCCACGGATAAATTCTGGCGCTACTTCGTTGTATTCGCCTTTTTCATTTAAAAGTGGGGTCATCGGCACATTCATTTTGACGCTTAGATTATAATCGTCCTCACCATACATAGCCGAGATGTGCACTACGCCAGTTCCATCAATGGTCGTAACAAAGTCAGCCGATACCACACAAAAACTCTTTTTGTCAGTCTCGTGCATAGCTGGTATATCAAAAAGTGGCTCATATTCTAAACCGACAAGATCCGCTCCGCTCACTTTATTTATTATTTTATATTTCTTTTTTCCGAGAGCTGCTTCTACCCTCTCTTTTGCTATAATGAAAGATCCCATTTCGTCTTCAATTTCCACTATACAATATTCAATGTTGTCCCCCACTGCCAAAAGTATGTTGGCGGGTAATGTCCACGGCGTCGTCGTCCACGCTAGAATGTACACCGGCGCGTCATTTGGAATTTGAAATTTGGATTTTATTTGAGATTTGACATTTGTAATTTGAAATTTCGCTACAACCGATTCTTCCGTAATATCTTTATAACTATTATCCATGGCTATTTCGGCTTTGGAGACGGGCGTTTCGCAGTGCGGGCAGTACATTAAAACTTTGCGGCCTTCGTAAATTAAATTTTTGTCCCAAATGGTTTTAACGGCCCACCAGACGCTTTCCATGTAGGTTGGGTCCATGGTTTTAGCGGAATTGTCATATTCCACCCAGCGCCCCACGCGCTCTACCATTTTTTTCCATTCGCCTACGTACAAAAGAACTTTGGATTTGCAGGCATCATTAAATTTATCTACGCCCAATTCGTTTTCAATTTGTTTTTTGGCGGAAATTTTTAATTCTTTTTCAATAAGGCTCTCAATGGGGAGGCCGTGGCAATCCCAAATCCACTTGCGCGGCACGCGGTAGCCTTTCATGGTCCAATACCGCGGCACTACATCTTTAATTACGGACGCCAAAATATGGCCATAATGCGGCAGGCCGGTGGCGAATGGGGGGCCATCGTAAAAAACATACGGCTTGTCCTCCGGGCGGTTTTGGACGGATTTTTCGAAAGTATTGTCCTCTTTCCAGAATTCCAGAATTTTTTGTTCTTCTTCGTTGGCGTGGTACATATAAATGTTTGTAAACAGATTTTACAGATTGTAAGACGGATGCGAACAGATGTGAACGTCGATCACATCTGTCAAATCTGTATCACTATTCGTCAAATCTGTTCAAGTAGTAAAAAATAAAAAACCACTCGCTTTGCCAGGAACCCGTGGTGTGCAGGTGGTACCATCCCAGCTTCGCCAAAGTGGCCTCGATTACGGCTATAACGGGCGTACCCGGAAGAGTCTACGTCCGCCCTCTGGCGGATTTCTGTCTTCAGCTCCCCGGTGATGCCGGGTAAAACGCTTTTATTTAAAATAACAAAAAAAACTAAGCTTGTCAAATGTAGCCGCAATTATTCGGTGCGCAAGACGAAAGAAAAGCAGTGCTTCAGATCGGCAAAATGACTGTCCAAAATCCCTCGGGAATGCGATTCTAGCTTCCGGTACATGGAACTTTGACTAAAGCCCTCAATTACGGCCAGAGCTTCGGCAACGTCGGCGGCTTTGGCCTGGCGCCCCGCCTGTTCTATCCTCCGCAGTACTGGCTTAATCGCGCTCATAAAGTCCACCTCAATTTCCGAACGCAAGGTATCATTTGGTATTCCGCTAAGCCAACTATCCCAATTAATCTTGGTCATTTCAGGCCCACTCGATTCTTCATCAGGTCTGTGGCCGGCAAACTCCCCTGTTGGCAGAGGCGGTTCATCGCCGTGTTTTCTTTTTCCCATAGAATATACATCGGGTCTTTTAAACTCTCTTATTCTAATGCATCGGCTGGTGATGTCAAGTCACGCCAGCCGCTCCCATAACAACTTCCACGCCGCTTTAAGCGTTTCCGCGATGGCGCGGTTTTGAATAATGATGCCGGTGTACGGGCGTTTGAAGCTGACCGCCGCCACTTTATCGCCATAGATACTAATTTCCGTGGCAAACGCGTTGCCCGGCGCTAATTTTAATTCGCGCCAGTGGGCTTTATTTTTCTTCATCATGGCGCGGGCGCGCGGGCCGTCGTTGGCAATGCCGTAACACATAATTTTGCGCTTGGCCCGCTCGGCCGGGTATTGCCACACGTAGTCGCTCTCAATCACGTCAAACATCCCTTCATAATCGGTAAAGGCGTAAATGGTTTTGCCGGTCGTGAGCGTATCTACATACACCTGCTTTAACCCTTCCAGCCCTTCATAAAAATATATTTTGGGTTTGTCGCCGAGCACGTTATAAATACTCAAAAGCTGGGGCAGGGCGCCGGCCAGGGCAGAAACTTTTTCGCGCGAGCGCTGTAAAAAAATTTCCGGGTTTTGGGCGGCCACCAAAAGTTTGCCTTTGTGCTCCATAGTGGTCACGAGTCCACCGCTCCGCATCGCATCTAAAAAATTATAAATACTGGTGCGTTTAACACCAGATTTTTTAGCGAGTTCTTGAATTGTGGCGCTCCCCAGCTCCAACGCGGCGAAGTACACTTTAATCTGCTTATCATCAAGACCAAGGCTGACGAGCGTGTTTTCAATGTCCATATCTGTGGATGATGCGAGGCTAATCTTAGCCTAAATATATTATTGTCTACTTTTTAGACAATACCATAGGCATATAGAATTGTCAAATTTTCTTTATTCTTAGCTAAAAATATAGGTTTTATATAAATACAACTTTTTTGGTCTTAAAGATTGACAATTTGATAATTTTATTCTACAGTCGGCAGTAAGGAGGTTCAGGAATGGTTCCTAACTCCCCTACCAAACACATCCCCGTTTGGGGAAAAGGAGCCAAACCATGGACAAGAAGCTCGCGGCTTTCATCGCGTTCGTCAAGAGTCTGCCGGCCATGGAGCGAGAGCAGATGCTCTTCGCGGGCAGGTGGGGTGAGATCCGTCGTTTGCTCCAGGAGCACGTGGCCGTCCAGAAACGCCACCTCCGATATGAGCGAAGGCGCGCCCAGTATCCCTGCTTCGTCACGCACACGCTTCACCGCTCTCCCAACGTCATCAACCAGCTGATCACGCAGGGAGGCTACGCCAAGATCGAGCTAGAAACCGAGGATGGGCAATACACTGAAGAGGTGACTTCGTCCATCATCGCCCAGCGCTTCCCGGTGACCGAGACCGGCAAGGCGAAGGTTCGGTTTGGCCTCTTGGCAAGGGACAACATCACGCATCTCCCTAACGCTGACCTCCGGGAAATTCGCCTGGATGAAGTCCAAGCGACGTTCGATAAACGCAATATGCGTTTCCCAGACCTGGCCGAGGCGCTACTGCTACCGGCCAAAGATCGTCAGCTCGGCCGCCAGTACCACTCCATCTACGTCGCCCACATCCGGGACACGAACAAGATGGTCGTCGTCGATGGATTCTCCTACGAGAACTCCCATTCGCGTTATCTCAAAATCCTTAAACGGAAAAGAACCTTCTGGGATGATGCAAACGACAGCGTCGTGGTGTTTGTCGGTGTCTGCGAGGAGTAGACACCGCGTGCGGAGCCAGCGCCCCCCCGTGCGCCACACACGTTCAAAAGTGGCACTTCTCTTTCGTTGCAACAAAAGAGCATCAAAAAATCGACCTGAAATATGGCCGATTTTTTGTTAAGGGAAGAAAATGCGTTATTTCAAATACAACTCCTCGGCGACTTTCTTAACCTCGCGCCGGAAGAATTTTTTTATTTCTTCCCAAGAAGCTTTGAAGAAAATTTTAGGCATAGCATCAACGTCGGCATCCGCAAAATACGTAAAACTTTCCAAAATATGAAAATAATTGTGTTTAACGGTCGGGTACTGTTTATGCAGGCGCCAAAAAATATCCGCCAGCCGTTCCTGATGCATGACATACCAATACAAATCAACAAAATCACGCTTGCGCCCGCGTTGGCTTATCGCGACAATTTTCATCACCGCGATATCACGCGCATCGAGCACGCGCACATTACCATACCGATGGGGCGGCCGAGCGGGAACAAAAAAAGGGTAGCTAATAAAACTAATTTTAGCGCCGCCAAGTTCGCCATAAATTGTTCCCTCCTTTACTAATGTTGTCGTCCACGGCTCATGTTTAAAATTATCGAGTAGCCGAACGGTGCTAAAATCTTTTTTAGGCAGAAAAAAATCTAGGTCAACCGAAGTGCGGTGACCAAACTGTAACGTTAAGGCAGTTCCGCCCGCTAAATACCAAGCGCTTTTTTGCAACCACCCCTGGTCGCGCAAAAAATTAAGCGCTTTTTGAGTGGCGCGCGGCAGGCGATTGAGGTGCCAGCTTATTGGTGAGAGAGGATGTGCCATAAATTTTTTACGCCCGGACGTAAAGCGCGCGACCGTATAATTATCTCTTTAAAAAGGCGCTTGGGATACGTCTGCCACATCCAACGCACTTCGTCATCATTGCCTAAATCCATAATCCGCTCAATAATGTAGCGGGCGTGCTTTTTGGGGTCAATGGTTTTTGGGTCCACGTCCCAGAATAGCGCTTGGCGGAAACGAATAGTTTTGGGAGGAGATTTTTTGCTTGGCATAAGCTTTTATTTAAGAGGTAAGCTGACTTTAGTATAGCATAAATACCGGGAAAAATCAATCCCTCAATTTGCCAAAAAAGATGAAAAAAGGTAGAATAACATCACAACTTTAAAACGAATTAAGCGAATTATGAACAAACCGATTCGCTTGAAATTCGTTAAATTCGATTCTAATTCGTGCGTTATGCTGTATATTGCCTCCGACCATGGCGGATTTCAGCTTAAAAAATATCTTATCCGCTACCTTAAAAACCAGCTTAAAATAAAAGCGGTTGATTTGGGCGCGAAGAAGTATGACGGAGCTGATGACTACCCGGACTTTGCCTTGGCGCTGGGGAAAAAGGTAGTAAAAAATAAAACGAACAAAGGAGTTCTCCTCTGCCGCAACGGTATTGGGGTGTGTATTACCGCCAATAAAATTAAAGGCATCCGCGCGGCCTTGGGGTTTAACATAGAAGCCACCGAATGGGCCAGGCGCGATGACCACGTGAATGTGCTGTGCTTGCCAGCCGAATATTTATCTGCTGAGCATGCCGCGGCGATTGTAAAAAAATTTTTGGAAACGCCAGATGATAATGACGCTCGCTTTACGCGTCGCTTAAAAAAAATCGCGGCGATTGAAAAATTTTAAAATATATGTCACCACGAGAAAGCGGAGGAGACGCTTCACTACACGATGCTCCTAAATTTCTATCTGATGCTCAAATTGTGGAAGCACAGGGGGTGGCAGGCGCCGTACTGCCAGCGGAAAGGGTTGCGGCGCTGGCTAAGATTGAAGAATGGACACGGTTTACTGAAATTTATAGCGCCCTGAAGAAGTTGGCAGGTGATACTACCAACCCAGCGGCCATTCAGGCAGATCGGTGTGCTGAAGATGTTACATTTCATGTCGGAGCATTTCTTGACCCAGCGCGTTTGGCTGAATATGAGCGGGGCACAGCTCACTTAAGCGATGATAGGCGCGCGGCTGAACGAACAAATTTTTATGAAAACTCTATCACCACGCTCTATTTTAGACTACAAGAAGCCGCTCGCATGATTGCTGAGGCCGGCGTTCTGCTTGAAGGCGTTAAACCAACCGAAGCTGAGACTGCTATATTAGCAAGAGATCGTGAAAATGGCTGCTTAGATTCTATCGGACGAGCAGTACAAGAACATATTCTTTCACTTACACCAGGAGCAATGAAACGATTGAGGAATATTATAGATTCGATTGGCAGAGAGAAAGGGGTATTGAAGGTTGACTGTTCCCCGCTTTTAACGGGGCCAGCCCCCGGAGACCGCGAGAACGTAGTAGAATGGACGCGTGGGAATTCTAATTTCCCCCAGCCCCCGAGCAAACGTTTTGTTATGTATACCCACCTTGTGAGCGCGGTCTTAAACCCTTCTTTATTACACAACAGACACGATGCTGAACTTAAAAGGGCACTGGAACAAATTGAACTAGCCGCCATCAAACCTTCGGGTGCATCTAGATCATAACTATGGATTTACCAGTTATCACGCTCACAATTCTTACACAAACTTTTGACGAATTTTTCCGTCAGGCTAAAATCGCCTCAACTTTTTTGCCATACATTCAAATTGACGTGATGGATGGAAAGTTTGTGCCGACTGTTTCATTTCCCGAGCGTGATGAAATTAATTCGCTAGACGTGAATTTAAAATATGAGTTGCATTTGATGGTAGCGGATCCGATTGCTGAGATGCGCACGTGGCAAGACGTGGACAACGTGTTTCGCGTTTTGTTTCATTTTGAATCTACGCCCGATCCACTACGACCAATCAGCTTTGCGCGCAAAGAGGGCTGGGAGGTGGGGATGGTAATTAACCCAGACACGCCGCTTGCTGACGCTGAACCCTATTTTGACAAAATTGACGTACTTCAGTTTATGACGGTTTATCCGGGTCAACAGGGCGCGCCGTTTGTGCCGAAAGTTTTAGACAAGATTCGTGCATTTACGAAATTGGAGAAGCGACCGTTTTGCGCGGTGGATGGAGCGGTGAATCCGGAGACGATTGCCCAACTTCGTGACGTGGGCGTGGAAATATTTAATGTGGGGAGTTATTTTACAAAGGCGGAGGATATGAGACAGGCGTGTGAGGAATTGAGACAAATGATGAATGAAGAATGATGAATGAAGAATTAACTTTCAATATTATAATTTTCCAATCCCCAACTATTCTAGAGCTATGATGCAAGGAGGTCAAAAATATGATCTAGAGGAGCGCACTGCTTTATTTTCTGAATCTATTGTAAAATTTGCTAAAAAAATTCCTCATAATCTGGTAACACAGCGAATAATTCCGCAATTAGTAGGGGCGGGGACCAGCGTGGGAGCAAACTACTGTGAAGCGGCTGATGCTGAGTCCAAAAAAGATTTTATTCACAAACTAGGCATTTGTCGCAAAGAATCTAAGGAGACAAAATACTGGCTACGAATAACTGGAACAACGGTCGAGGAATTAAAGGCTGAGGCTCGGATATTGTGGAAAGAAGCCCAGGAATTAAATCTTATTTTTTCTGCCAGTATCCTAACCGCTAAAAATGGCAAAGAGACAGCCAACGATACTTGAGACTTGAAACATTGTATATTAATTCTTCATTCATCATTCATACTTCGATATTTTCTTATGTACGATCTGATTATCATCGGCGGCGCGGCGGTGGGCTGCAGCGCGGCAGTATACGCGGCGCGGCGCAAACTTAATTTTAAAGTCGTGACCGATAACATTGGCGGCGAAGTGGCGTTATCCGGAGAGACTAACAACTGGCCTGGGATACAGACCATTGATGGTTTCGATTTAGCGCAAACCTTTTATAAGCACGCCAAATCCTATGGCGTGGAGTTTGATGAAGGATGGATGGTAAGTGAGATTATTCCGACAAAAAATTATCATGTGGTGAAGGCGAAGAACGCAGTGGGCGAAGAGCGAACGTATGAAACCAAAACCATTATTATTGGCACGGGCATTCACCCCAAAAAACTGGGGATTACCGGCGAAGACCGGCTGGACCGAAAAGGCATTACCTCTTGCACGGTGTGCGATGGCCCCTTGTACAAAGGCAAAGACACCGTGACAATTGGCGCGGGCAATGCGGCACTTGAATCTGGTCTCATGATGTCGGCCCTGGCTAAAGCGGTATATGTGATTACTAAATTTCCTAATACTCTGGAAACTCAGGGAGGCTTCCCCAAGGGCGACAAAATTTTGATTGACAAACTAAAAAAACTACAAAACGTGAAAATAATTTACGAAGCCAAGACAACCGAAATTTTTGGCGAAATGAAAGTTGAAGGCGTAAAATATACTGACGCCAGTGGGAAAGAGCAAACACTCACGTTACAAGCGGTGATGGTACATATTGGCATGACCCCCAATTCCCAATTTGCCACTATTCTTAACAAAAATAACCAAGGCGAAATTATTGTTGATAATCGCTGCCACACCAATGTCCCCGGTATTTTTGCAGCCGGCGATGTGACTGATATTCCCCACAAACAAATTGCCATCGCGGCGGGGCAAGGCGTGGTGGCGGCACTGGAGGCGATTGGGTACGTCAACTTATGGCGAGCGGAATAATTTACTGTCATCCCGAGCGTAGTCGAGGGATCTGTCGGGTGTCAATGGCTCAATTGTTACATTGTTAAATTGTTATGGCGATATTATTCAAACTCTTTGGCGTGATTGGCTTGCTTTTTATTACTCGCGGCACTTTTGTTAAAAATGAAAAAATACGCGACTGGCATTTGGCGGCCGGGGGGCTGTGCCTTTTAACCTACAGCATATATCTACGCGACCCTATTTTTATCCCGCTGGAAGCAATTTTTTTCCTGTCGATTATGTACCGTGAATATCAACTGCATAAAAATAAATAATTTTATTTATCATTTCAACCATATGCCCCTCGGAAATTATTTTTCAACTCTGCCTACCCCTTTCATCACCACGGCAATGTACATTGTCGGTTTCATGGGCGCTTTAGCCCTTATATACGGCGTTCTTTTAGAGGCGGAAAAAAATCAGGACGCGGTGTTCGTCGTCGGATCAGCATCGCTGTTTGTGTACGCACTCGTACGGCACGACACCATACTTATGTTTGCCATGGGCGGGATGTTTTTAATCGCGGGGCGAGAGTTGATTCAGATTATGAGAGGGAAACACAAACACACCATCGTCGAAGTACAGAAATATGAACATCCGGAAAATAAATAAATACCGGAGTAGAAAAAAATAATTTCCAATATCATCATATGTACAATCTCATTGCCATCGGCGACCCGGTCATCGATACTCACATCCAGCTAGCGGACGACGCGGCTGAGTGCCGCCTAACTTCAGACCATGAAACGCACCTATGCCTGGACTATGGCGCGAAAATTCCGATTGTAAACAGCTTTCAAGCCTTGGGCGGCAACGCGCCCAATGTGGCCGTGGGGGCGCAAAAATTGGGTCTTTCGACTGCGGTGGTGAGTACGGTCGGTGGTGATATGAATGGCCAGAGTGCTGTTGAGGAACTTAAAAAACAAGGCGTGGAAACCGAATTCGTGACGTTTGATAAAAATAGCAAAACTCGTTATTCAATGATTTTAAATTATAAGGGCGAGCGGACGATTTTATCGTATACCGACAAAAAGCAGTATCAGTGGCCGGAAAAATTCCCTGCCACCGAGTGGATATACTATACGGGGTTAAGCGAGGGGTTTGAGGATGTGCAAAAAAATCTGACGAAACTCTTGGCCGATCATCCGACAATACGATTGGTCATTAACCCAGGATCATACTTGTTAAAATATGCTCTGGAAAGTCTCCGAGCAATAATTGAGCGAGCCGATATTTTAATCGTGAATAAAGAAGAAGGAGAAAAAATTTTAGGCGCGACCCAGGAAGAGTCTAAAACCATGGAAGCGCTTATGCGCGGGCTCCTTGGCAAAGGCGCCAAAGAAGTGGTTTTGACTGATGGCATTAATGGCGCTTGGGCAGCCGATGAGAACGAGCTGTGGCACTTGGAACCCTACCCCGTTACGGTAGTTGCCAAAACCGGCGCTGGGGACGCCTTTTCGGCTGGCTATATCACCGCCCGCCACCGTAGCCACGACCTGCCTCATGCTTTAAGCTGGGGCACGGCGAACGCCTGCAGCGTGGTACAAGAGCACGGGTCGCAAAATGGAATGTTAGATGCGGCGGGGGCAGAAAAGATGATGAAAAAATTTACAGACATTAAACCACAACCAATTTAATACTATGGATCCAAAAAGACTTAGCCCGGAAGCCAAGCAGGTGTGGGAATCAGTACAGACTTTAGAAAGATTTAAAAGAGAACAAACACCGATTTTGGTTAAAAAACCCGGAACTGAAGAATGGTGTAAGGGGGTTGTTAAAGAAATTACTCACGGTGGTAAACAAGTTATTGTTGAGTACGCTGATACTGATGCCGGGTGGAATAAAAAAACTTTTGTGAATACAAACGATTTCCTTAACTGGCAGAAACAAGCGCCAAAAAAATAATTAAAAAATCCCCCGCTCAGGCGCTTGCGCCTGAGCGGGGGATTTTTTGTTTACTCACGGTTCCCTCTCCTCTAAGGAGAGGGACAAAGGGTGAGGTCTGGTTTCGCTGGCTAACGTTTTGACCTCACTCCGCGCCTCTCTCCTTAAGGAGAGAGGGCCATTGAAAGAACCTAAATTTTCCCCTGCGACTTCGCCATCATAAGGGACAGCCGATACAATACCCGCGCGCCAACGATGGCGTCCCACTCGCCGTTGTAGAGGGGGCCGGGGGCAACCTCGCATAAATCAAAGCCAATAATTTTTTTGCCGCTTTTAATAAGGGCTTCGAAAAGATAAAAAACTTGTTCAAATTCTAAGCCGCCGGGAACGGGCGTTCCAGTGTGGGGGCAAAGGGATGGGTCAAGCGCGTCAATATCAAAACTAATGTAGACATCTTTGCCAAGCGGTTTTATTATCTCTTCACACTGCTGTTTCCAAAGTTTGCCTTCATAGGCATTGCGTTTAAGCACGCGGTCGGGGAAGGCGACAATTTTGCCATTTGAGGCGGCGATGTGGTTGGCTTCTTGCTCGGAGTAATCACGAATGGACAGAAGAACTTGTCGCTCAACTTGAGGGAGTTTGCCGGCGTTGTATTGGATCGACGCGTGCGAGTGCTCGAAGCCTTCGTAGGCTTCGCGGTAGTCGGCATGAGCGTCAATGTGGAGGATGGAATACTTGGGATACTTCTCCCCTAGCGCTTGCATAAAACCATAAGGCACGCTGTGCTCGCCACCAACGATGCCAACCAGTTTACCGGCTTTAAGTAGCCAGGCTGATTCTTTTTTCATCCAGGCGTTGAGTTCGCTACTCGCCGCATTAATTTTTTTATACAGTGGGGCAACTTTTTTATCACTCGGCTTACCACCTTTTTCAATATGCGCAATACATTTTTCGGCCAGCGGACGAAGTTCTTTGTTCTTCTTAATCCAATATTTAGAGATTGGTTCCATAGCAATGCCGGCGTGCCAGGCATTTTTAATATCTTCATCGTACAGGTCAACTTGGCAGGATGCTTTTTCCATCCACTTGGGGCCAGCGGCCGTACCGTGGCGAAATGAAACAGTTACCTCCCATGGACTCGGGATTAAAACGACTTCTGATTCTTCGGTGGTGAATGGCAGTCCAAATAATCCAGCATTGGCATAAATCATGCTAGGGTCGTAGGATTTTATTTTTTGTTGTTTATTCATAATTTCTATTTTGCTGGCTTAAGTTTGCTCGTAGGCACTGCCAAAGTACGTTTTTCTAAATCGGTATTAAATTCTACTTCCGCATAGGGCTCATTTATAGTTCGCTCCCCCGCCTTCACAACTGAAGTGTCTTGCATAAGAGAGTGGTACTCGGGAGACCCTTCAAGCACTTGATATCCACCAATACGTTGCTTTCCGCCTGATTGCTTATATTGTGCCATATAGGCTGGAGGAACAAAATCACATAATTTTGACCCTGCACCTGCAACAAAAACCACCCCGACTGTTTCATCCTGGTTAAACGGGTGGACCACTCGATCGCCAATCTTGATGCCTCCCGCTTCTCTGGATTGTTCGCGTTGTCCGGTCGAAACAGAATGTACGCCTTGCTCTGGAGTATCCCGCTGTCTATTGCCTCGCTGACCCTCAAGTTGCTGAAAGATACTGTCAATCTCAGCCCATTCTTCAATATAGGCATTTATTTTTTGATTCAAATCCCCATCTCTGGATCCGGTAAGTTCCCGCCACTGTAAACCAAGCGTAACCAACCGTTCGTTGAGAGCGGCTGAAGCGACCCTTAATTCTCTCGCTTTTCTGTCTGCTTGCTCTATGAGGGAATTGTGAATTGTATCTAGACCTTCTCTCGACATTTCTCCAGTCAGGGCTTTTTCAACATTGCTCTTAAGAGCATGTTTCGCTTCATAAGCAGTTCTGTCGCCAAATAGCGCGTGAGTTTGTTCTTTGCCGGGCATATTATTCGGTTTTAATATTTTTTATCTTATGCAACACAGCTTGCATCTGTTTGTGATTAATTGCTTGCTCGGCCTCTTCCTTAAGCGCCTTTCCTTTCTTAACGAGCAACTCTAATTCAGCCACTAATTTTTTATAGGCTTGTTCAAGACGAATCACGTCCTCATCTGATAAATTTTGATCTGATGGTTGATTAACCATAAACTATAACTCAAGGAGCACCGCCGCGATCCAGGGGAACGCCACGGTAACATCGCTCTGGATAATTTGGAAGTAACTTTCGGTAGAGAGTTTATCCCAAGTAATTTTTTCTTTACCGCCCGCGCCGGAATATGAGCCGTATGACATGGGGCTGGAGCCGATTTCAATAAACCCAGCCCAGTCGCGCACTTTTTTTACTTTGAGATCGTGTTTAAGGGATGGCACCACGCAAATGGGGAAATCCGCCGCAATGCCACCACCGAGTTGGAGGAAAGCAATGGGCGCATCCGCAGACTCTTTTTGGTACCAATCGTACAGCATGCCAAAATAATCCAAACCGGTTTTCATCACACTGCCGCTCACGCTCGTGTCCCCCTTTTTTTTGTGGGGGCCACTGTAGACATAGCTGGCAAAAATATTGCCCATGGTGGAATCCTCAAAACCCGGTACCACAATGGGAATATTTTTTTCATACGCCGCAAAGGTCCAGCAGTCGTGCGGGTTGGCGCCTGTGTCCGGCTTGATTAACTTATTTTTAAAGAGACGGCGGAAATATTCGTGCGGAAAATAACTCTCCTCCTTTTTTTCAGCATCCTTCCACATTTTGAGTAAATGCGGTTCCATAATTCGCACGCTTTCGTCTTCCGGGAGAAAGGTGTCGGTAATGCGGCGGAGGCCAGCGTCGCGCAGTTCGGCTTCTTGGCTTGGGGTAAGTTCGGTGTAGCGCGGAATGTAGGCGTAGTGGGAGTGCGCCACGTAGCGATAGTATGACTCCTCGTGGTTGGCGCCGGTGGCCGAGACGAGGTGGACTTTGCCTTGGCGAATAAGTTCGGCCAGCATGACGCCGATTTGGAACGAGCTTAAAGCTCCCGCGAGTGTGACAACCAGTTTGCCACCGTTATCGAGGTGACTCTTGAGCCACAGCGCGGAGTGGAGCGTGGACCCGCCGTTGAGGTGTTGCAAAGTTTCCATGGCATAGGTAGAAACGGGGTGCTTGGTTTTGGAAACATGCGCGTGAATACCGCCAGTGCGGTTGGTTTTGGACTTTGTCTCGGTAATAATGTGCTTGCGCAAGCCGGGAGAGAGTTTGGAGAGAGTGGATTTGTTCATAACACGGATTACACTAATTTAATTGGATTCCACGGATTAGCGACGATTACAATCTGTGTAATCCTCACCTAATAATCCGCGTAATCTGTGAATATTCTAGCAAACATGGCCAAAAAAGCAAGGGGTTTTAACCTGTTGCGGAGCCTAAACGGTTCCATAATTCTGTCCAGGCAGTGCGTATGGTTGCGGCTATATCTTTGTCTTCGATTAAAACGCAAAAAGGCGACGAACGCTGAAAACTCATGAGTGCCACTTTATCTCCCCAAATGTTGATCTCCGTACGCAGTGGTTCGCTTTGAATGAATTTAGATTGGCGTAATAGCTTTATGTTATCTTTAATAAATTCTCGAGCGGTGACAGAGTCTCGCACAATGGCTTTAAGTGGAATCCCCCGCCGGGCGCGTTCTCCTGGCCAGGTGCTGTAAAAAATTGGTCTCATTCCTAATTTCATATATTCTAAATCCTCATAAGTGTAAATTTGCTGCTTATCGGTGAGCATGGCGGCGTATACTTCTTCAGTCCCCTCAATTCCATCATAAAAAGTAACACGCGGCTTGGCATCGGATTTATTGTAAATCGCTAGAAGTTCCGGCAGGAGTCGCTGTAGTTCCACTACCCGCGTCTTTTCCATCTCAATGAGTTGCCCCGGGTGCACGGCGCTATACACGCGCCGTTTTTTCTTTTTCGTTTCAGTAATAAAACCTTTCTCGCGCAACTCCTCAATAAAATTATAAATGCTGGTGCGCTTCACCCCGGATTTACGGGACAATTCCTGCATATTGGCCTGGCCAAGCTCCAAGGCGGCTTCATAAACCAGGGCTTGGTGCTCGGTTAAGCCAAGGCTCGCTAAGAGGTTTTCTGATATTTTAATCATATGTGAACGATACACGATACACATATAACGATACAATTGTGTGAATCGTTTTCCATGTATCGTGTATTTTTGTTATAAATGACTTATTTTTAGTCAAATTTATATAGGCTTATTTTAGCATATA
>JAHFHV010000030.1 GCA_023246725.1 Candidatus Magasanikiibacteriota bacterium
CTATCCACAGGTCGATATTTACCCATTAACTAAACGTATTTATTCTTAAGCATACAAATGTATGGCAGGTATGACAAAATCAGCCATGCTGGCCGCGCTCGCGGAAAAAACCGGCATGAGTAAAAAAGACGTGGGAGGTTTTATGGACGCCTTGGTCGCAATGGCGTTCCACGAAGTTAAAAAGAGCGGAGTATTCGTTCTTCCAGGCATTGGCAAATTGGTTAAGGTAGCCCGCGCCGCGCGCATGGGCCGAAACCCAGCCACCGGCGCTTCTATTCAAATTCCAGCTAAGACCGTGGTTAAATTCCGCGTCGCCAAAGCGGCGAAGGAAGCAGTGTTGTAAATAAATAAACTAAAAAACCCAGCAACTGCTGGGTTTTTTAATTCTCAATAATTGACGATCTTAAGTGGTCGGAGTACAATCAAAACAGTTTCAAGGGTGCAAACCAAAAGGAGTTTCCCTCGACCCCCGCAGGGCCCCTTGTTACTAAAATACGACCATTAAGGAGTGTGCACGAGGAGTCGTGAGAAGTAACAAAACGGTAAGAAGGGTTCTCCTCGGGGCATTGACATGAGGGAGAGTGCGCAAGCGCTCTTGGGACGTAAAGAAACCGGGCACAACTCGGATTCACGGGAGAGAATCGTCCCTTCTCCCTAACTAAAAAATAATAAAACCCGCTACTTATGAGTGACGGGTTTTATGTTTAAAATTCTTTTGTAATTCGTGCTAAACAGCCTTGAGTGCGTCTTTGAGTGCTTTGCCGGCTTTGCCCCGGCACCAGGTCTCGCTACGCTCGTCCGGTGCGGGACTGCGGCAATAGAGGTTTTGGTTTACTTCTCGGAGTTTTGGATTAGGCTTTGAGGGCGTCTTTTAACGCTTTCCCCGCCTTGAACTTAGGCACTTTTACGGCGTTAATCTGAATCTTCTGCGTAGGATTTTGCGGGTTAACACCCATGCGGGCCGCGCGCTGTTTAGACATAAACGCGCCAAAACCGGTTAACACCACTTCTTCGCCTTGCTTTAATTTCATGGTCACAATTTCTACAAAAGCGTTCAGCATATCTTCGGCTTCGCGCTTAGAGACGTTTAATTTTTCGGCCAATATTTGAGCGAATTCAGCTTTGTTCATACTGTATTAATTTTAAGAGTAAAAATTAATTTTCCAAGACATCTTTACTGTCATCCCTTCGCTTTGCTCAGGGCAGGCTCTGAACGCAGTGAAGGATCTCTGTCTGGTTCAATGGCTCAATTGTTCAATTGTCCCGCCATAGCTGGATCCCGTCTATCTGAGATTCGAGTGGTGCGGGGCTAGTGATTGGGACAGAGATTCTTCGTCCCGCAAATGCGGGACTCAGAATGACAGAAAGTTGGTCACTTCCAATTATATCACTTCTGCCTGTTTTGCCTATAATTAGCAGAAAGCACTTATCCACAGGCTAACGCCACACGAATACGCAAATATCACGAATCTGCAAATTCGCGAATTCACGTAATTCGCATATTCGAAAATTAGCGATATTCGTAAATTCGTGTTTAAGTTTTACTTAGCGTACTCTACCACCCGTGTCTCCCGAATCACGGACACGCGAATTTCGCCCGGATATTGTAGCTCCTGCTCAATTTTATGGGCAATGTCTTTGGCCAGCTGAAAGGCGGAATAATCGTCAATTTCGTTGGGGCGCACAAACACGCGCACCTCGCGGCCGGCCTGAATGGCGTACACTTTATCAATGCCCGGGAAGCTATTAGCGGTGGCTTCAAGGTCTTCTAAACGCGCGATGTACTGTTCATAGCTGTCGCGCCTAGCCCCAACGCGCGAGGCCGAAATAGCGTCGGCCGCTTTGGCTACCGATGAGTAAATGTTGTAGGGTTTGTCGTGGTGGTGCGTCAAGGCCGCTTGGCAAATGTCCTCTTCCATGTTGAATTTTTTAAGAATCATGTGGCCGATTTCCGGGTGCGAGCCTTGCGTTTCGTGGTCAACCGCCTTGCCAATGTCGTGGAAGAAACCGCATTTTTTAGCAAGCGCGGCGTTCAATCCAAGCTCTTCGGCAATTAAGGCCGCCAAATAACCCACTTCCATAGAATGGTTCATCACGTTCTGGCCATAGCTGGTGCGGTATTTTAAGCGGCCCACAATGTTCACGAGTTTAGGGTCAATGCCGGTAATGGCCATTTTATACAAGGATTCCTCGCCGGCTTTTTTAATTTCTAAGGCCAATTCCTGCTTGGCTTTTTCCACAAACTCTTCAATGCGCGCTGGCTGAATGCGGCCGTCCGCGATTAATTTTTCAATGGCGATTTTGGCAATTTGGCGCCGAATGGTGGAGAAACCAGACACCACAATGGAATCGGGCGAGTCGTCAATAATAATTTCACAGCCGGTTAATTTTTCAATGGTTTTAATGTTGCGGCCTTCCTTGCCAATAATGCGGCCTTTCATTTCTTCACTGGGGATGCTCACCATGGACGAGGTGTTTTCCGCCGCCACGCTGGAAGCGCAACGCTGCATGGAATCAACCATAATGCTCTTGGCTTTTTCTTCGTACACTTCGGTGGCTTCTTTTTCCAATTTTATAATCCGGCCCATTAAATCGGTCTTGCTGGTCTCCTCAATTTTTTGCATCAAAAGTTCCTTGGCTTCGTCCCTCGTTAAATTGGCTACCTCTTGGAGTTTGCCAATTTGCTGTTCGCGCACGGCTTCAATTTCTTGTTTAATTTTTTGAATTTGTTCCGCCTTCTCCACAATTTTTTGCTGTTTCTCTTGGAACTCAATCAGTTTTTGATCAAACATGGTTTCGCGTTTTTCCAAGCGCTGTTTTTCCGCTTGCAGGTCTTGCTTCAAGCGCACTTCTTCGCGCTTGGCGTCGTCCATTAAACGCACCGCTTTTTGCTGGCCTTCCAAAATCAGCGACTGCTGCTTGTTTTTGGCTTCAGTTAACATCTGGTCCGCCTTGGCTTCCAGCGAATTAACCTGGGCTTGGGCCACTTTTTTGCGTAAAAAATAACCCAGGGCCACGCCGGCCCCGCCGGTGGCAAACACGGCCGCCAAAATAATAAGAAGTTTTCCAATGACGCTTAAGTTTCCGAGCATATGGTTTCTGGAATTATGGTGAATTACGCAGTCTCTTGTACTGTCATCCTGAACGCAGTGAAGGATCTCTGTCTGGTTCAATGGCTCAATTGTTCTATTGTTAGCCGTTAGTGATTGGGACAGAGATTCTTCGTCCCGCAAATGCGGGACTCAGAATGACAGATGAGAAGTGGCTGTTTCGCAATTCAAAGTAAAAATAAAACACCCCACGATTAAATGAGGATGGGCAAGCGCTCCCGAATACTCGGGTACTGTGTTAGTCGGAAAGAGTAGACAATTACAAAATCTCCGCTTGTGTAAAGCGTTCCGTTACCGCTGTTTTAGCGGTTAATGCGGGGAGATGAGTAAATGCCATAAGATTTTTCGATTGAAAGTATCGGAAATCCGTTCTTTCTCTAACCTAAGCCTTTGTATCCTCAAAATCGGTTAAATTAAGTATGCCACTACTATAGCACAGATGAGGAAGTTTGTCAATCTACCAGAAAACCTATTTAAAAACGCCAAAATTTGAGTCGTTCCCAATAATAGCAACACCACGGTCGCCGTCCTCCCTTTTGTCTTTCCTGGCGGGATCACGATCTTCCGGCCTTTGTTCTGGAGGTTCTTGATTTACAACCGGACGCTCTCTGTTTTGTTCCCCCTTTTCCTCTTCCTCGCGACGTCTAATCTCTTCAATAATCCACGGGTCAAGGGGGGCAGCGTTCTTTTTTTCGGGGGATGGCATATTTTAGAAATTTAAAATTGTAAATTGAAAATTTTCAAAAGTGATGTGGACCCCCGCGGAGCGGTACGGCGGGCCTATGTTGGCGAAGGCCACATCGTTCGTTGGGGGTTCGTCGTTGTCTCCTCCTTGTACTTTGTTCACCACTTGGTCGGTGGCGGTCGCCGGAGCAGTTCGTTGTGGATCTGATCGCACTCCCTGCGCAGCCGCTGAAGCTCGTCCAACTCGTCATTGGACAGGAAGCAGATCGGCGTCTTCCTCAGCTCGTGCACCCGGCCTCTTCGGCTCTCCCGCTGCTCTTCTAGATTCCAACGATTCGCCTTCAGATCGAGCGGCACTACGTTCATCGCGTCCTCCTCTTTCTTCTGCTCTTTGTTCTCTTCTCCCCCATTTTCCGTCTGTCCGCTTTGGACAGGAAGACCTTGCGCGAGAACTTGGGAATGCGCCGTTGGGCGCGTTTGGGCGCCGGGGCCGGTTTGGCCTTACGGCCGGTTTTTTTCGGCATGGTCCTCCCTCGGTTGGTTACAACATATACTAAATGATAGTGATGTGTTTCGTCAAATCTCATCAGGAGCTTTCGCATCCTCAAGTTTAAAATCCCCAATTCTCGTCCGCACTAGTTCTTCACAATACGCCCCGACCCCGCAGGGTCGCCCCGAGCCAGGTCGAGGGACAACCTTCAATTTCTTGCCAATATCTTCTGCCAGCGTCCGAATGTATGTCCCGCTGGAACAGGCAACCTCAATTTTTAAAAGGGGATACGAGTATTCTAATAGCTTAATATCCAATATCTCAATCTCATTCGGTTGCCTTTCAATCGTTATTCCTTGCCGTGCCAGTTTATATAATCGCACGCCACCCACGCTTTTAGCCGAGTACATCGGCGGTGTTTGTAACTGTTTACCGAGGAAAGAATTTAGCACTAATTCAATCTCCATTTTGTTTGGATATGTTACATTATTCAATTGTTCAATTGTTAAATTGTTATTGTGTTGAAGTCTTGCGGTGTTGAAGTGTTGTTGTGTTGTGCTGCTCACGTGTTGCGCTGTTGCGTTGATTCGTCCTGTCACGTCTCCCGTATCGCTCACCGCGCCCAGGTGGAGCGTGGCCACATACGTTTTGGGCAAATTTTTAAATTCATCCAGCCGCTTGGTGGCCTCCCGCCCCGCGCCTACAATCAAAAGTCCGGTAGCAAACGGGTCCAGCGTGCCAGCATGGCCTATCTTGAGCCCCACTGTCCCGCCGCGAGCGGGATCCCGCCCGCCGCCCCGCCTACGCGGTGGCCTCGATGCGGTGATGAGGGGGGAATTGACGAAATGCTTCCGATAGGTTTTTCGCACATAATTAACGACATCAAAACTGGTCCACCCAGCGGGTTTGTTTATGAGGAGAAAGTTTTTATCCAATTTTGCCATAACGCAGATAGTGTACCATAAAAAATAAAATTCCCCAGGGGGAATTAATTGTGAGAGGCCGCGGGCGCCTCTCGGCCTGCTCCAAAATTAAGAGCAGGGCTCGAAGCGCCCGGGGTTGTTGGTGCGGCTAGTGCTCGGTGGGATGGCGAGCGCGCCCGCTCAGGACTCGAGCGGTCTGGCGGAGGTGGTGGCTGGCTCCACGGGTGATGCGCTTGCTAGCCACGTCGGGGATCACGGCAGCGACTCCGCCGTCCAGCGATCTTCTGAGCCGCAGCCTATTCAGTTTCTCGGCCATCTGACCCAGGTGTCTCGCGATCGCTTCCCCGAAGATCGCCTCCATGAGGATCGGGTCGTAGTCATCGGTGCGAGCGATCTGGTGCAGCTCCACCACACCCATCACGGTGGGGCAGCCGAGCTCTTTGCCCCTGCGGTTGTAGCCCGGAAAGGCGGAACGGCCAGTCTCCGCCTTGATGCGCAGGTTGAGCTCGGTCCGGGACACGAACCACTTCTGGTTGTGCCCCAGCACGAGGACCGCTTCGGTCTTGGGGCCGAGCCGGCGTCCCGTGAGGGCGCACGGACCTAACGATTTCCGTTTCATGGCGTTCGCCTCCTTTCTCCCGCCGTTGGGAGTTGCCACCAGACTAGCGTAAAAACAGTCTGCTGTCAAGGAATTGACTTACTTAACTTTTTCCTATATAATGAAGAAACTTTAACAATTGTCATTCTGAGCGAAGCGAAGAATCCCTCTCACTATTGGCCAAACGATGATGTAAAGGGATCCTTCACTGCGTTCAGGATGACAGAGAAGTCCGTTGTCCATGAACGTCTCTGAATTAGCCCGCCAACTCCGCATCCACCCCCAAAAAATGCTCGCCATATTGCCAGAGTTTGGTTTTGATATTGGGGCTAAATCCATAAAAGTAGATGACCGCGTGGCCGAGCAGATTCAAAAGCAATGGCGCCAGATTAAATTTATTTTAGAGCGGCGCGAACGCGAAGAAAAAGAAAAAGAAAAAGCCAAAGAAAAAGCCTTGCGTAAAGAAAAAGGCGTTACCGTGTCCATTCCAGCCAAACTCACGGTGCGCGATTTAGCCGATCGTCTGGAGCTTCCCGTCAATAAGCTTATTGTAGAATTAATGAAGAATGGAATTTTAACGAACCAGAATGAAAACATTGACCGCGAAACCGCCACTATTATGGCCGAGGAACTTGGTTTTACGGTGGCCGCGGAAACTGGGGCAGCCGATGCCGGCGTGGTGAACAGGCATGTGTCGCAGCTAGAAAACGCTTTGCTAGAAGGCGCGAGCCACCCTCGTCCGCCTGTGATTGTGGTTATGGGCCACGTTGATCACGGCAAAACAAAATTGTTGGATGCGATTCGGAGCGCCAACGTGGTGGCTACCGAAGCCGGCGGTATTACCCAGCACATTGGAGCGTATCAAACCATTTGGAAAAATCCAAAAAATAAAGACAAGACGCCGCTGACGTTCATTGATACTCCGGGCCACGAAGCCTTTACGGTAATGCGGAGCCGCGGCGCCAAAGTGGCGGACATTGCCGTCCTCGTGGTGGCGGCCGATGACAGCGTGAAGCCGCAGACCGTGGAAGCCATTAACATTATTAAAGCGGCTAAACTTCCTCTGGTTGTCGCGATTAATAAAATAGATAAGCCTGGCGCGGACCCGCAAAAAGTAAAGAGCGACCTTGGTCAGCAAAATATTATCCCCGAAGAATGGGGTGGCGACGTGCCGATGGTAGAAATTTCCGCCAAAGAAAATAAAAATATTGATAAACTCCTTGATACGCTGCTGGTGGTCGCCGAAATGCAAGGGGGCAACATTAAAGCCGACCCTAGCCGCGCCGCCGCCGGCACGGTGATTGAAGCGCATGTGGACAAAGGCGCCGGGCCGGTCGCGACAATTCTCGTACAGACTGGCACGCTCCATGTTAACGACCCGCTCGTCGTCAATGGCGAAATTTACGGCAAGGCGCGTGCCTTAAAAAACTACCGCGGTGAAGATATTAAAAACGCGCCGCCCAGCACCCCCGTTAGAATTCTTGGTTTTAAAATCGCCCCGCAAGTGGGAGATATTTTAGACCTGGGCCAGCTGGGCTCGGCCAAGAGCATTGATGTGCGCATGAAACGCTCCACGCAAACCGGCGCGGAAAATAAACCAATCAACACTCAAGCAGATGAAGACGACGCCCAAGCCCACCACACGCTCAACGTCGTCGTTAAAGCCGACACGCTCGGCTCCCTGGAAGCCATTATCGGCTCCTTGGAACGACTCAAAAACTCTGAAGTCAACGTCAAGGTCGTGGGCAAGGGGCTTGGCAACATTACCGCCGATGACGTAACGCTCGCCGAAACCACCAAAGCCATTTTGTTTGCCTTCCACGTTACCCCCATGCCGCTCGCTTTTGAAATGATTCAAAAAACAGGCGTGGATTTTAGGCAACACAAAATTATTTATGATTTGTTAGACGAAGTAAAACTGGAATTGGAAAAACTCCTGGTGCCGGAATTAATCACCACCGAACTGGGCAATGTTAAAATTCTGCAAATTTTTAGGAGCGATAAAAAAGTAATGATTGCGGGCGGCCGAGTGGAAAGCGGCAAATTATTTAAAGACAGTAAAGCCCGCGTTAAACGCGGTGGCGAAATTATTGGCCTCGGTAAAATCGCCGGCCTGCAAAGCGGCAAGCAGGCCGTAGACATGGTGCCGGAGGGCAGCGAGTGTGGACTTCAGTTTGAAAGTAAGGTAAAATTAGAAGAGGGAGACATTGTTGAAGCTTATAAAGAAGAGAAGAAGGAGAAAAAACTTGTACTAAGCTAAAACAGATTCCACAGATTGTAAGACGGATTTTACAGATGTGACCGTTCACATCCGTCTGTATCTGTCTCACAATTTGTAAAATCTGTTCATAACTTTATCTATATGGAAACCACTTTCACCGACGATAATTTTAATCAAGAAGTGCTTCAATCAACCACCCCAGTGTTCGTGGATTTTTGGGCGCCGTGGTGCGGGCCGTGTAAAATGACAGGGCCATTTGTGGAGGAGCTGGGGAGCGAAATGGATGGTGGTAAAATTAAAATCGGCAAACTCAACGTGGACGAAAACCCCAACACCGCCGGGCAGTATAATGTGCTTAGCATCCCAACCTTTATGATATTTAAAGGTGGCCAGCCGGTTGACCAGATTGTGGGTGGCGTGCAGAAAGAAAAATTAAAAGCCATGATGGAGAAGTATCTCTAAATAAAAAAATACCACTAACTCGGTGGTATTTTTTTATTTATTGCCCCACCTCAAATTATTTTTACAAATAAATTAAGGTAGAGTGACCGATACGGCATCCACTCTCCCGGGTGGACAACCCGCAATCGGTCCGTTGGACTCCTTGTTGTTGGCTAGTCTAGAAGCCGCTGTGGCGGCCAGCGCGGCCGCGCCGCTCCATCTCCTGGAAGCCTTCGTACAGCCGACCGAGTTCTGCGGCCGCGAAATGCCTTACCGCGGTGATGGGAGCGGCCTCAAAGAGCTTTCCGGCTCGATCGGCCAAGTCCTCGAGCATGAGGCTCAGGGCGCTGTCGCCGTGGCGCAGTTCGTCCGCCACCCGCTTCACCTGTCCGGCCGCCAGGAGCGCGAGGCCGGCGGCCAGTTGTGGCCCTTCTTCCCGGGCGATCATCGCGAGGCCGATGGGGAGCTTCCACGCGTCGCCGGCCAGGCTGGCCAGCCATCCCAGTTTGCGAAACATCGTTCACCTCCTTGCGGTTAGTAAAGCAAGCCGGGCGAGTTTAGTCAAGAAAACCCCTCGCCTCGAACTGCCTACGGTAGGCAGGCGTACGTCTGGGTGGGTGGCTAGTACTCGAACTCGGTCCAGGGCAGTCCGGCCTCCATATGGTAGACCTGGGCCTGGCCCTCCACACTCCATGCGACTCGGGCCAGCCGGACGGACAGCTTGTTTCCGGCCATGGCATCGCTCGTGTTCATGGTGAGGTAGAAAGTCACCGGTGAACCAAGTGCCACCTGCACGGGAGATTTGGTCCAGAACATGCCCCACCGGTTGTTGATGACGATGGGGCCGATGCTGATGGGCGTGCTGGCCAGCTTCTCCTGGTACACTGCCCATTGCCGCCCTGGGCCAAACCCGGTGGTACCCATGAATTCGTAGACCAGGTTGTTCAGCATGATGGACTCGCAGTTGATGCCGTCCAGAGCGGCGAGGTGAACTTTCAGGACAACCTGCGCCGGGCTGGGGGAGGCCGGGCCGCTTTTCGGGGAATCCGGCGCGGGGGTCAAGAGCGGCACTCCATCCACGGCGTCTTCCTTCCCGTCCGACATCGTGATGACGGCGCAGGGGAGGAGGATGGTCTTTTTGCCGTCCGACCCTCCCATGTCCTGGGCCGGCACCACGACCTTTCCGCTGTCGGGAACGGGGTCGTAGTTGCATCCGGCGATGGAACCGAGCGCGAGAGCGGTGCACAGCGCGAACAGGATGGTCTTCATTGCCTAGCCTTTCTGTCCCGCATTCGCGGGGCGTGGTTGGTGTCTTGGCAGAATGCCTTGACGGAAAAAATGATTACTCAACATAATCATTTTATCTATCAGAACTTTCTTCACTCATTGTATACCTTTTTCTCTAAGATATACACTGGGTGAGCTCCGACGGTGACGTCGGAGACCCCTTGGGCTGGGAATCGCGGGGAGCGACTCTACCAGCACCGTTCCCGCCGATGAGGCGGGGCGTCTGGCAGGGAGCTAGACGACTGCCGGGTTCATTCTTGGTGCCGGCGGGGTGGGAAAGAGCGGGGACTACCGCGTGGCGACCTTGGTGTCGCAGTCGATCTTCTTGATCTCGTCCAGTTCGATCGGCGAAGGAAGGAGGATGAAGAAGGGCTTCTTCTCCGTACCGGCGAAGATGGTGTGGGCGTCGCGACTGGCGCTGGTGTTGCTTGCGATGAGCGCGCGGTTGTGCTTGTCCCACTTCTTCGTCCAGGCGATGCGCTGCTTCAAGCAGATCATCCCATCGTTCATCGCCAGCTCCCCCAGGTCCTCGAGCGGCCGCACCGCGTGCTTGCGCGGCTCGGCGCTCGGCGTCTCCGCCTTGGGGGCGGCGACGGAGGTCAGGGCGGGCTTGGGGACCTCGAGGGTCGCCACGCCCTTGGAGAGCGCGTTGATGTCGCCCTCGACCTTGGTCACCTTGTTCACGCAGTCCTCCTCGATCTTCTTCTTGAGCGCTTTCACCTCGGTTCGGAGCTCCATCGTCTCGCGGCTGTAGTAGACGCCGCAGACAGCGAGGAAAAGCAGAACTGCGGAACCGAGGATCGTCAGGAACGTGCGCATGGTTGGCCTCTCTTTATACTTGTCAAATGTGCCGCACAACAACCGTAATAGGGTCGCCGAGCACATTCTCGAGCCTGCTTTTGCAGTACCTCGATAGATAAGGTGGCTAGGGTTAGCCAAATTATCTCTCAAGACAGTCTCCCATCTAAACCAACAGACTAGTATAGCACAAAAAAGAGGTTTTGTCAAGTCTTTTTGTCATATTTTAGCTAAAGTTAGGCAAATTTAAAGAAGTTAGCCTCCGCCAAAGGCGGATCAGCCTGTGGCTGAAAAATTCTATCATTGCAAGCTTGGCTAAAGTTAGGTAAAATTGGTTCACATTTTATTCGCCGTCTGTTCGCAGTTCCCTCTCCTCTAAGGAGAGGGATAAAGGGTGAGGTCTCGTTCGTCAAACATATGCTCCATTTCCAACCACGTATAAATCGGGCTGACGTAAAAACAGCCAGGCGCGAGCTTCGTCAAAATGCCACAACCGCGGAAGAAATCTTGTGGTGTTTTATCCGCAACAGCCAACTCGGCTATAAATTTCGTCGGCAATTCGACATTAAATCATTTATTGCCGATTTTATTGTCACCAATTAAAACTGGTTATTGAGCTTGACGGGTGGACTCATGATAGCGCCAAAACTAAAGAGCGCGACGCCATTAAACAAAAAGTATTGGAAAATACGGGCTGCCAAGTAATTCGATTTACCAATGAACAAGTGTATGGTGACATTGGAATAGTTTTGAATGAAATTACAGCTAGTTGCAAAGAGCGCGCTAAAGATTTAGAAATCGCGGACTAATTAACGCTTTGACCTCACCCCCCGCCCCTCTCCTTAGAGGAGAGGGAAACCGCGATCGAAGCCATAAATTATCTATGCCTGAACTACCCGAAGTGGAAACAATTCGCCAGGATTTACGAAAAAAGATATTGAACACAAAAATTATTCGTGTTCAGATTTATCATTCCACCAGCGTGGCTCGGCGGGATAAAGATTTTGTTAAAGCGCTGACGGGTAATCAAATTAAGGAAATTGACCGCCGTGGCAAGTTGATGATTTGGCGTCTTCGCAATCCCTCCCCTGTTAGGGGAGGGACAGTGGGAGGGGTATTACTTGTGCACCTCAAAATGACTGGCCAGCTTATTTATGAAAAAGAGACCAGGAAAAAAATAGAAATTCTTGCAGGTGGTCACAAGTTGTCCGAGCGTGATATCGAACGTCTGCCCAACCAATGGACGCGCATCGTTTTTGTTTTTGCTGATGGCAGCCAGTTATTTTTTAACGACCTGCGGCTGTTTGGGTATATAAAACTCGCGAGCAGAGAGGAAGTTGAGAGGGTGCTCAACAAATATGGCCCCGAGCCAATCCAGACCTCTCCTCCCGTCCTCCCCTTTGCAAATGGGAGGAAGAATCGCGACCCTCTCCTTGGCAAAGGAGAGGGCAGGGAGAGGTCTCGACAATTGTTCACTCTCGCTTATTTCTCCGCACTTTTCCCGAAACGAAAAAATACCAATCTCAAAGCCTTACTCTTAAACCAAGAACTCATCGCCGGTCTCGGGAATATTTATGTGGACGAAGTGTGTTTTGGCGCTGGCGTGCGGCCGTCGCGTCGTGTTGGCTCAATCACAAAGTTAGAGCAACAAAAATTATTTTCTTGCATCCCCAAAATTCTAAGCGAAGCCATTAAACACCGCGGCACGACGTTTCGTAATTTTTTGGATAGCTCGGGTAAAAAAGGAAACTATACGGATTTTCTCAAAGTGTATGATCGGGATGGCAAGCCGTGCAAGCGGTGTGGTAGTGTGATTAAAAAAATTGTGGCCGCCGGGCGCGGGACGCATTATTGTCCTAAATGTCAACGGTAGCTTGATTTTTTGGCTGAAATTCGATACGATAGAACACAGATTCAACAGATTTTCACAGATTATTATGGAGGAGATAAACAAGGTAACGAGCCAAATTTTACGAGCATATTATAATGTTTATAATACATTAGGCTACGGATTCTTGGAGAAAGTGTACGAGAACGCAATGATTTTGGAGCTTAAGAAGCTAGGGCTCCATGGGCGCAAGCAGGTGCCAATTAAGGTTTACTACTCAACCGAACAAGTTGGAGATTATTTCGCGGATATTATTGTCGAGGATTCTATTATTCTAGAATTGAAAGCCGCCGAAGCGCTGTGCGAAGAACACGAACTGCAACTGGTAAATTATTTACGAGCGACGACAATTGAATGCGGCCTACTTCTCAATTTTGGCAAAAAGCCAGAAATAAAAAGAAAAATTTTCGAAAACAAATACAAAAAATCTGTTCCTATCCGTTAAATCTGTTCAATCTGTGTTCTATTAATGTATGAAAAAGTACGATCCAAAGAAAATAGAAAAAAAATGGCAGAAATTCTGGGAGAAGAACAAAACTTTTGCAGTTAAGGAAGACCCAAAGAAACAAAAGTTTTATTCTCTCATCGAGTTTCCCTATCCTTCCGGCGTTGGTCTGCATGTTGGTCACCCGCGCCCGTTTACTGCCATGGACGTCATTTCGCGCAAAAAAAGAATGGAAGGATTCAACGTGCTCTACCCCATTGGCTTTGACGCCTTTGGTCTGCCCACCGAAAATTTTGCGATTAAAACTGGCCGCCCGCCTGCCGAAGTCACGCAAGAAAATATCGCCAACTTCACCCGCCAGCTTAAAGCGCTTGGTTACAGTTTTGATTGGTCGCGCGCGGTCGATACCACCGACCCAAAATATTACAAATGGACGCAGTGGATTTTTTTACAATTATTTAAACAAGGTTTAGCGTACAAAAAATTAACGCAAATAAATTGGTGCCCGAAAGATAAGATTGGCTTGGCGAACGAAGAAGCGGCCGGTGGCGTCTGCGACCGCTGTGGCGGGCCGGTGGAAAAACGAGACAAAGAACAATGGATGCTAGCGATTACGAAGTATGCCGACAAATTACTCGATGGCCTTAAGACAGTTGATTACATTACCCCGGCGCGCGTGCAACAGGAAAATTGGATTGGACGTTCGGAAGGAGCGACGGTTTCTTTCGCTGTCACTCCGAGCGAGGCTCGCGCCGACGAGGTCGTAGATACTCCGAGGAGTGAATCT
>JAHFHV010000052.1 GCA_023246725.1 Candidatus Magasanikiibacteriota bacterium
GCGCGCTACCGCAACGGGCACGTCCTTGATCTGGAGGTTGAGCTCGCCCCCGACGGCCAGCCGTCCGCCTACTCGGACATGCCGACGAAACCGCCCCGGAAGGAGTGAGTACTACAGTTGGCGCCTCGGCGGTAGATCGCCATGATCTCCCCGGGGCGCCTTGTACTACTTTGTAAGGCCCGCAGGGGTCTTTTTTGTTTGCCCCGTGTAGAGAACCGACAAATTTTTGAGTGGTTTGCATTTTTTTTCTCAAGATAGTACGATAGTTCCGCTCACAACTACTCCCTACCACCTACAAACTACTCACTAAACTATGATTCTTTTTCTCCACGGCCCCGACACGTTCCGCAGCCGTCAAAATTTGCAGAATTCAATCGCTCAATTTAAATTGAAACGCGACCCGCACGGGTACAACGTTGTTTTTGTGGACGGCAAAAAAGAATCTGCCGGGAAAATTTTTACTGAAATTTCCGCCGCGCCATTTTTGGGTGAGAAACGGATGATAGTTATTGAGAATGTATTATCGAGCGGCGACAAAGAACTGTTGGGAGAGTTGGTTGAGCGGGCGGCCAAAAAAAAATTCCCTGACTCTAACATTGTCATTTTCTGGCAAGGCGAGGCGTTAAGCAAAGTAAAAGAAGCCAAAGAATTATTTGACCTGCTTAAAAAAGAAAAATACGCCCAGGAATTTTCGCCGTTCAAAGGTGTTGAACTCACAAAATGGGCGGAGAAAGAACTGGCTGCTCGCGGCGGGAAAATTGAACACCAGGCGCTCGAATTTTTATGTCAGAATGCCGGCGGTGATATGTGGCAGCTCAATTCACTTATTGACCAATTGGCGGCGTACGCGCCAGGCCGTCCCATTGCTCTCCCCGACATTCAATTATTTTTGGACGAAAAAGTTGACGACAATGTATTTAACATGGTGGAAGCGATTGTGGGCGGCAACCATAAACTCGCCTTCAAATTGTTAGAGGAACAGCGCCGTTTGGGTGAGGAGGATGGGAAAATATTTGGCCTTATTGTGTGGCAGTTCCGCATCCTGCTTGAAATGGGCGACGCCTTAGAGCGAGAGCCAAACCTCACCAGCGATAGCCTGGCGAAAAAATTGAAAATCCACCCCTTTGTGGCCAAAAAAAATCTGGCCACCGCACGCCGCCTTTCGACTCGTGCTCAAGGCGGCCCTGACCTCTCGACCTCGGCTCGAGGTCACAGTGAGCGAAGTCGAACTCGTGAGCATGGTCGAATGGGCCGCTGCTCCCTCTCCGAACTGCAAGCCATCTATCAATCTCTTCTTGAGATTGACATTAAAACAAAAACTGGGGCCGCGCCCCAGGATTTGCTGGTTGATGTGTTTATTAGTGAATCGGGTAATTAGAAGGTTCTTGCGCGCAGCTATCAATAATGCCGTTTTGCAAAGCTTGAATAGCGCCGATCACTTCAGAGCTTAAGTCGTCCTTATTATGGCCGCGCACACAGTTAAGTACGCGGCTTAAAGCCTCGTCCACATTTTTACGAATTGTCTCTTCGTGTTCTTCGCGAGTTTCATATTCACCTTCTTTGCGGAGTTTAACAGATTTGGGAGATGCGTCAAAACGTCCTTTGCGAAAACGAATCACCTCGCCCCGTTCTTTATCCATACAAACCGTAATGGCATTGCGACCGTGGAATTTACTGGTAAATGCGGCTTGGTCCGCATAGCGTAGCACCCCCTCCAGGGTTAATGCTTCGCGCGGTTCAATTTCCCGTACCCCCATACTTAAAGAGACGTGTTCTATCACAGTCAAACTTTCAGCATCTGCGCGCTCTTTAAATTCTGCTTCCGAGAGCACCGTATGGCGGCCTTCAGCGTCTCGCGCAATCACAAGACCAGAACAAGCGCGGAAAACACGCTCAACGGTATCATATAATTTATCGCGTGATACACCAGTAAGCATAAGCACAAACTCGTCACCGCCAAATCGCCCGGCCGCGTCCGTGGCGCGCACATTATCCTTTAATTGTTTGCCCAGGCGTTCAATTACCAGGCTGCCCATGGTGTGGCCCATAGTGTCATTAATGCGCTTTAAGTAATCAAGATCAATAAACACCATCATGGACATTTCTGTGTTTGCCTCACCAGCCTCGCTAAGCCGCCGCACCTCGTTTTCATAGTGCAGGGCAAACGCATCGTGTCGAAAAAGGCCGGTAAGCTGGTCAAAGTCAATTTCTTTGTGCAAGCGGTACTGCACTTCGCCAATATCCTTTAACAGTTCAATATAGTCACTCATGGCTTCACGTTCCGCGGGGCCCACAGTATCAAAGGGCTTGCCTTGCAGTGGTCCTTGCCAGTAGCGTTTAAGCGCTTTCACTAAAAGCTCATGAAGAGCGGCCCGCCGGCGTCGCTGTTCGTCAGCCGGGTATTGCTCTACAATAGTTTTAAGAACATATTGATAGAGTTCGGGGTCAACTTCTTTTTTAGCTCCCCGTCCCTCTGGGCGTTCGGCCTCTGTTTGCATATGTAAGTAGGTTAATATAATAACTATTAGTATAGCGCACGCAGTTTTTTTGGCAAGAGGGCGCAATTTTACAAAAAAACTGGCCAGGGCGGCCAGTCGCTTCTTGTTTATTTATGGCGAAAAATTAATTAACGATTGTCTGGCCCCGGCTCTTCTGTCTCCATTTTTGGCAACCTGCGTTCAGCGTGTTTAAGAACTTCTTCGCGTCGGTCCATTAAAGTTCTTATCTCCTGTTCAGTAAATTCGTCTATTACACCGCCCTGGACTAATAGCCAAAATGGCTCGGTGCCTTCATCAAAAGCTGTCGCCAAAGCGTCCATTTCTCCAACTAAAGCCGCAACCTCATCATTTTCCGCCATCAATCGCGCAAGCGTAGCGTCTGGTCCAAACGCATCTTTAATAAGCTGTTCTTTTTTCCCTCCTGGGCCATAAGCTTGGCTCATTCGTTGGATTGGACGGTAGTCGCCTTTTACCATGGCGATTAGTCCTCTATCTTCTATTGCAGCGTTTATTCTGTTTACCGAATGAATCAAATCGTTGCCCACCCAATCATGGATAATCTTTGTGACAAATAAATTTGCTTGTTCTATTTTAGGGTCAGTCATAGAAAAAAATAAATTCCGAGTTACCGGAATTTATTTATAAAATTATTTTTTGGCCATTGCATGCACCTTTTTCATAAGGCGCGACAGTTTGCGCGCGGCGGTGTTCTTTTTTATTACACCAGTTTTGGCGGCTTTGTCCAAAGCCTTTTGCGCGGCTATAACCATTTTCATGGCTTCTTCCACGGTTTTGGATTTAAGCGTGGTTTTAATGGCGCTTCTAAACGCTTCTTTGCGAATTAAATTCGCGGCGGCGTGTTTTTTGGTTTGGCGCAGGGCCTTTCGTCCGGCTGGTTTGTTAGGCATAACGTGAGGTTATTGGTAATTAGTTTATTAGGAAGTGA
>JAHFHV010000053.1 GCA_023246725.1 Candidatus Magasanikiibacteriota bacterium
TCCGCTCGCTTATTTTTTCTTTCATTTGCTTCCTTTTCATATTGATCGCGCTGTTTAACCAGCGGCGCTAATAAATTAAACAGGAGATCGGTGTCTGATTCCCCAAGCCTTTTACCATCAATTTCTCCAACGCCGTACTTTGTAAGGTTAATTGCGACGCCATTAAATTTACCTTTTAAGACTCCTCCATAGATTTCTAATTCACCAACATGTTCTCGTAAGGCTTCTTCATGCAGTACATCCACCCCCCCCACCTTGCCATAGTTAAACAATTTTTTAAACCAGTTCCGTTCCTGGCTCCTTAACAGCGCTTCCACACCAGCGTCACGGTCGTGTTCTATGGCAGTTTTGCGGGCATAAGAGCCGTTAGCCGATTTTTGGTGCAGTTCCGGGTTAAAAGGTTCTTTGTCGCCATTACGATAAGGCATATTAGTTTTGATTTTTATAGAGAAATAAGTGTTGTTAGTATAGCGTGGAAGCAACCGGCTGTCAAAATATTTTGGCTTGCCGAAAATTAGGATTGCAGGTAAGATAAAGAGAAAAAATATGCAAAAATTAATCATCATCGACGGTAATGCAATCATCCACCGCGGCTACCACGCCATTCCGCCCATGACAACACAGGGCGGGGTTTTGGTTAACGCCGTGTATGGCTTTGCTTCTATGCTCCTCAAAGTGTGGCGCGAACTCAAGCCTGACTATATTGCCGTCACCTTTGATATGTCCGGCCCCACGTTTCGGCATAAAAAATTTGAAGCCTACAAAGCCACCCGCGTTAAGGCCGATCAAGCGCTCTACGATCAAATTCCGCTCGTCCACGAACTGGTTGAAGCCTTTGGTTTCCCGATTTACGAAAAAAAAGGATACGAAGCGGATGATGTGATTGGGACGATTGTTGAAGAAATCAAGAAATCAAGAAATCAAAAAATCAACGAACTAGAAGCCTACATAGTGACCGGCGATATGGACACACTCCAGCTTATTCAAGATAATGTCAAAGTCTATACGCTGCGCAAAGGCCTGGCCGACACCGTGGTTTATGACACGGCCGGAGTAAAAGAGCGTTTTGGCTTTGGGCCGGAGATGATGGTGGATTACAAAGCTCTGCGTGGTGATGCGTCGGACAATATTCCTGGCGTCCCGGGCATTGGAGAGAAGGGTGCCACCGATTTAATTACGAAGATTGGGGGAATAGACGAAATATATCGTCAAATCCGAAATCCGAAATCCGAAATCCGAAATCAGTTTAGTGCCGGAGTAATTAAGAAACTTGAGGCTGGGAAAGAGAGCGCCGAGATGAGCCGAGAACTCGCCACGATTGATTGCGCTGTTCCAGATTTAAAATTTAAATTAGAAGACTGTGCGGTGAAAAATTTTAATCGGGAGAAAACTGTTGGTATTTTTCAAAAATTTGAATTTGTATCGCTGTTAAAACGAGTGCCGGGGTTTGAACGCGAGGAATCAGGAATTAAGAATCAGGAATTAAGGGAGAAGAAATCAAAAGTTAAAAATGCAAAATCGGAATTTACTTTCACCGAAGTCAAAAACAAAACAGAAGTTGACTCGCTGATTGAATTAATTAAAAAAAATAAGGCGTTCGCTTGCCGAGCCATAACAAGCGGAGCAGATGTGTTCACCGGTGAACTACGCGGGCTTATTTTGGTGGTGGAACATAGAGGGTGGTTTGTGCCGACAAAATTTTTAGGCGAATTTAAAACAATCTTTGCGGATGAAGCAATTGAATTGGTGGGGCATGATTTAAAACAGTTGGTGAAGACGCTGGCAGTGAGCCAGACCTCTCCTCAATCCTCCCCTTTGCCAAGGGGAGGCAGAGCCAACCCCCTCGCCTCCGCAAACCGAAGGCCATCCGAGGAGGGTGAGAGGGCAGGGGGAGAGGTTTCGCTGGTCGTTTGCAGCCGCCTCTTTGATACCATGATCGCTTCGTATCTGCTCCGCCCTGGCAGCCGCGCGCATGATGTTCCGAGTATTGTCCTCAAGGTCCTGGGCAAAGAACTAACTGCCGGTAGCGGCCAAGACAGTTTGTTTGGTGTGGATAATAAAGTGGCCGCGCACGAACTATTTTTAATTTCGCAAACGGCCGAAAAATTAAAAAAGGAATTGGCCACAATCAACAACCTTGGACTTTTTGAAAAAGTGGAAATGCCGCTTATTCCCGTGCTGGCCGAAATGGAGTTAAATGGCATCAGCGTTGACACCAAAAAATTGGCCGAACTTTCTACTCGCGTGGCGAAACAAGTTAAAGACGTGAGCGCCACAATTTATAAACTGGCCGGCCAGGAATTTAATATCTCCTCTCCCATTCAGCTGCGTGAAATTTTGTTTGATAAACTGGAAATTCCGGTGGAAGGAATTAAAAAAGGTAAAACCGGCTTGTCTACCGGTGCCGAACAATTAGAAAAAATGCGCGGCCTTCACCCTATTATTGATGAGATTGAAATCTATCGTGAAATCACCAAGCTCCAAAATACGTATATTGATGTACTCCCCACACTGGTCAATAAAGTCACCCATCGCATCCACACCACTTTTAACCAAGCCGTGGCCGCGACCGGCCGGCTCTCCAGCACCGACCCCAACCTTCAAAACATTCCCATCCGTACCGTTCTTGGCCGTGAAGTTAGGGAAGCCTTTGTTGCCGAACCCGGCAACATCCTCGTGAGCGCGGATTATTCCCAAATTGAACTACGCATTGTAGCTTCGCTCGCAGAGGACAAAAAAATGATGGAAATTTTTGAGCAAGGCCTCGACATTCACGCCGCCACCGCCGCGGCCATCAACAATGTCCCGTTAGATAAAGTTACCAAAGATATGAGGAGGGCCGCCAAAGAAGTAAATTTTGGCGTTTTGTATGGCATGGGCACGCATGGGCTTTCCTGGCGCGCCGACATTCCCTATGGGCAAGCCAAAGCGTTTATTGAAAAATATTTTTCTGAATTCAGCGGCGTTAAAAAATATCTTGATCGCACCCTCGAGTTTACCAAAAAAGCCGGGTATTGCGAAACGCTGTTTGGTCGTCGCCGTTACATCCCCGAACTTACCGCGCCGAATCATCAGCTCCGTGCCGCGGGCGAGCGCATGGCCATCAATCACCCCATTCAGGGTACGGCGGCCGATTTAATGAAAATGGGGATGATAGCGGTTCACGATGTCATTGCGAGGAGCATAGCGACGCGGCAATCCCCCCGGGGAGATCGCCACGCCCCTTTGGGGCTCGCGATGACACCGAGCGATGTCAAAATGATCCTCCAAGTCCACGACGAATTAGTTTTTGAAGTAAAAAAGGGCAGCGAACACGAACTCGCCACATTTATTAAACCAATTTTAGAAGGCGTCGTTAAACTCCGCGTCCCGGTTGAAGTGCATGTAAGCACCGGGCACAGTTGGGGGAA
>JAHFHV010000031.1 GCA_023246725.1 Candidatus Magasanikiibacteriota bacterium
AACTTGAATCAATTCGGACGTTTTATATCCGTCCCGTATCGCAAAATCAACCTCCCGGCCATTGCGAGTTTTGTAATAAAATAATTCTCTATTCGGCTCAAAACCTCTTTTCACCAATTCGGTGAAAACAAGATTTTCCATAAGTTTGCCGTTGTCCGGAGAATGCTGGACAGCCTTTCCAACCACGAAGCCGTTATCAACCGTGTAAATTTTTTTAGGCGAACGGAGCCGTTCACCGGCCTTGGCGGAAAAACCGGATAGAGAAAATACGACATACGCTTCCTCAAGATACTTAAGATACCGCTCAAGTGTTACGTCGCTTTTGAACTTCAAAACATTTGCCAGTTTGCGGAAACTGTATTGGCTGGAAATATTATTTATAACATATGATCCAAGTTGGTCTATCTGCTCGGAAAAACGAACTTTATGGAGTTTTACCACATCTTTAAAAAGCAGGGCGTCAAAAAGCACATCCAAGTAACCGCGCGGATGCTGATTTTTTATGACTACTTCAGGAAAGCCTCCGAATACCATGTATTGTTCCAGTAACTTCAAAATTTCTCCTTTGCGGGCGGATAAATTCTGCTTTGTGCTAGCCGCAAAACCTTTGGCTCGCATAAACTCCTGAAAATCAAACGGCAGTATTTCTATCGGTAAATGCCTTCCGGTAAGATGCGTGGCGAGCTCCATCGAAAGAAGATTGGCATTTGATCCCGTTAAAACTAAATTGTAGCTTTGGCGATGCAAGCGGTTAGCAAACAATTCCCAGCCGCGCAGATTTTGTATTTCGTCGAACAAAGCAAATTTAGTATCTCCATAAAACGCATGCAGTTCGTCCATGAGATTATATAAATCCAGTTTTTCTCCTACCAGAGCCGGATCATCAAAATTAAAGTAAAGAAACGGCCGATCTTTGAGCAGCATGAGAGAAAAGACCGATTTCCCGGCACGACGCGGGCCAAGCACCACTTTTACGAGAGGCGAGGACATCCATTTTAGACTTTGAGCCGACTTGGTCCTTGTCACATATTCCAAACTAGATAAGATGTTTTTCTCTTGGTTCTGATTCGCTATTATTTCTTTAAGAAGGCTTTTTTGCATAGTAATTTAACTGTAGTAAGCATTATTTGCCATTTTTGCTTATTACAAGTAGTATACTATGCATAATGAGAATATGCAAACTGCATCCATAATGTTGGATAAAGGCAAATTTTGTTGTATAATGAGACTGTAGAACAAGGCAAACAAAATGAACTCTTGATTATTATGTTAAACGTCTATACCCAAAACAACTCCAGCTCTCCCATAAAGCCGGGGACTGACAAAAAAGGCGCGACTTCCAAGAAGCCTAGTTTTATGGCGTATCAGGATCCAACCGGGGAATTTGCGAGCAAGGATTTAAAGCGCAGTTTGTGGCTAACAGAGCACGCGGTAAGTTTGCATCGCCTGGCGGTTGGGCTCTTAGGTTTTGTAATTGTACTAACTGCCGGAATTAGTTTGTATGGGTGGATCCGCTTTTGGCTGGTTGACTGGCCGGTTGATGCCACGGTGATGCAACGCCTCGCGACGTTTCCTGATTATGATGCGCTTCACGCTCATTTTGCTCCCCAGCCCTTAACGGTGGTTAATACGCAAATTTTACCCGGTGGAGTGGAGAAGTATGACGCCGTGGCTGAAGTGGCTAATTTGAATCCGCGCTGGCGGGTAGACGCGGATTATTTTTTTATGGTGGATGGGGTACAAACTCCAGTGCAGCACGCCACGCTACTGGCTGGCGAGCAACGTCCGTTAGCCTTTTTTGGGATTGCTGGAACCACCCCGCCCGGGAGCGTGAGTTTGAATTTAAAAAATGTCCAGTGGCAGCGCGTTTCGCCCAAAACCGTTCCCGATCCGGCCGCCTGGCAGGCCGACCGCTTGCAATTTATACCGGACAAATTTACTTTTACCGCGGCTAACACCGTGGGCGGGGCCAGCGCCCATATTATCAGCTTTACGCTCGCGAATAAAAGCTCCTATGGATACGTTAAGCCCAAATTTTATATCGCGCTCATGTCCGGTGAGAGTTTGACGCAACTGATGCCCCTTGAGCTGCCGGATTTTGCGTCTCTGGAAATTAAAAATATTGATATGCGCAGTTTTGTGTCTAATGTAAGCGCCAGTGATATTAAAATTTTTCCGCTTATAAATGTCTACGATGATAGTGTGTACTTGCCTCCGCCAACCTGAGTAGGAAGCGCAATTGTCATCCAGAGTGAGCCCTCGCTGTTTGTCATTCTGAGCGAAGCGAAGAATCTCTGTCCGTTGTCATTCCGACCTAAGTGGAGCCTAGCCACGCTTCGGCGAAGGCAGGCTTGTCGGAGTTTACCTTGAGTGAGCGCAGCGAGTCGAATGGGCTCGGGATGATAAGTGCGTTGGACAGAGATCCTTCAGTCGCTGCGACGCTTCTTCAGGATGACATGTGATTCGGAGTTTTATGAAATTGCTCAATAAGTTTTCTCCCCGCAGTTTTGATTGGGTCCTGCTGTCCGCAGTATTTTTGCTTGTGGCTATGGGCCTCGCGGCTATTTATAGTGTTGACTTATCGCGGTCAACCGATTTAGTTGACTTTAAAAAACAGCTTCTTGCCACGCTGATTGGCATGGGCGCGTGTCTGATAGCCAGCGCCACGCAATATACCTGGTTTCGCTCGTACGCGAAATTGCTCTATGGCGCGTGCCTGGCGCTCCTCGCGGCCGTACTGGTTTTTGGCACCACCATTCGTGGCACGCGCGGGTGGTTTACGCTCTCCGGATTTTCATTTCAACCGGTTGAGATTGCCAAAGTCGGTATTATTCTGCTCTTGGGGTACATTGTGTATCATTTTGGGCGGCGGTTTGACCGGCCATTATTTTTTTTTGGAACCGGCCTGGCCACTCTTTTGATTATCGGTCTCGTTATGCTCCAGCCGGATTTGGGTTCGGCGGTAGTGGTTGGTTTAATTTGGTTTGGCATAATGCTTTTGGTTGGGGTGCGTCCCCGTTATATTATTGGACTCGTGATTGTGGGAGCGGTGGCGGCAGTCATTGCCTGGCTGTTTTTACTTAAGCCCTACCAAAAAGCGCGCGTTTTAACTTTTATATATCCCGAGCGCGATGCTTTGGGAGCGGGATATAACAGCACGCAGGCGATTATCGCGGTGGGAGCGGGCAAGTTTTTAGGGCGGGGCCTGGGGTTTGGCTCGCAGTCGCAACTGCGGTTTTTGCCCGAAGCGCAAACTGATTTTATTTTTTCTGTTATTGGAGAAGAATTAGGCCTGGCCGGGGCCGCCCTCTCATTAATTTTATTTGGCGTGATGTTGTGGCGATTGATTGTGATTATTAAAAACGCCAAAGATGATTTTGTGTCCGTTACCGTGAGCGGCATTACGATTTTATTTTTTAGCCAATTGGTTATTAACGTCGGCGCTAATCTTGGGCTCCTACCCATTACCGGAGTTACGTTGCCTTTGGTAAGTTACGGCGGCTCGTCGCTCATTATCAACTTGTTTCTTATTGGGGTGGCCGAGGCGATGGTGGCCAAAAAATATTAGTGAAAGTTTGTAAGGTTGAAAGTTATAAAGTTTATAAAGTAGCGTGAAAATAAAAAATCCCGATTGAGGTCGGGGTTTTGTTTTTGGGAGGGAGAGCGAGGCGCTCTGCGAGTCGTTCCTGGACCGTGCGAGGGCAAGAACCTAAACGCAAAGCGCCCCTTAAACAAGAGCAGTGCTCCGCCCGGGTGGGGCAAATCACTGAATGAAAGGTGGCGTCGGCCCGGTAAGGAGGAACCGGGCCGACGCCGTGGTGGCTATTGCTTGCGGAGGCACAGCGCCTGAGCGGCTCCACCGTGACCGCTCCTTGAAGGCTCCCGGGCAGGACAACCTTCAGCCACACTTGTGCCGCGGGTTTTACCCGCGGCGGTCGGAGCGGCTGGATTTGAACCAGCGGCCCCCCAGAAAACCTGTCCGTTAGCCTTCCAGGCCTGCAGTCGTCGTGGCGATAACAATCGCCACGCCCCGTGCAGACCGAAGGTTGTCCGCATGGTATCTGGACGCTAAACGATCAGATTGTCTGGTTGCGCTAACCAATCTGCGCTACGCCCCGAGAACTGTCCGATACTATCAGACAGTTGTTTTTTTGTCAAGATTCGAGTAAGATATCGTTTAATCTTATGCCAAAGTTTAAGATAAAATCCAACTATCGTCCAGCCGGAGATCAACCTAAGGCTATTGATGCCCTGATTTTTGGTTTGGAAAAAGGGATGAAAAAACAAACACTTTTGGGTGTGACGGGTTCTGGTAAAACATTTACCATGGCCAATGTGATTGAGAAGACGCAAATGCCAACCTTGGTGATTGCGCACAATAAAACTTTAGCTGCGCAATTGTGCAATGAGTTTCGGGAATTTTTTCCGGAGAACGCGGTGGAATATTTCGTGAGTTATTACGATTATTATCAGCCGGAAGCCTACATGCCAAGTAGTGATACGTATATTGAAAAAGAAGCGCAGATAAACGATGAGATTGACAGATTGCGCCATGCCTGCACGCAAGCTTTGCTCTCACGCCGTGATGTTATTATTGTGGCGTCAGTGTCCGCGATTTATGGTTTGGGTTCGCCCAAAGAATATGAAAAAATTGTGTTACACCTTAGGCGCGGTGATGTGCTGGATAGACGCGCAATGCTGGAACAGCTTGTGGCCATGCAATTTGAACGCACGAATAGTGAATTAAAACGCGGCAGTTTTCGTCTCCACGGCCAAGTGTTTGAAATCATGCCGGTGAATGAAGACGCGATTTATCGATTAGAGATCGGCGCACAGATTACACGGATCGAATTGGTTGATAGGATTACACGGATGGTAAAACGGGAGCAAGAGGACGTGTGGCTCTTTCCTGCCAAACATTATGTGGTGAGCGATAGCTCTCGCGCGCAAGCATTTGAAAGAATTAAAGCTGAATTGGTTGATCAGCTGGCGTTGTTTGAAAGGCAAGGGAAAGTTTTGGAATACGAGAGGTTGAAGCGGCGCGTGGCGTATGATTTGGAAATGATAAAAAATATTGGCTATTGCAATGGCATTGAAAATTATTCGCGGCATTTTGAAGGACGCGCGGAGGGCGAACCGCCGTTTACTCTAATTGATTATTTTTCCGCCGCAGGCGGATCCGCCTCTGGCGGAAAGGCAAGCTCTCAAAATTTTTTAACTATCATCGATGAGTCCCATGTTACGGTGCCGCAAATTAGGGCGATGTATAATGGCGATAGGGCGCGCAAAGACACGCTGGTTGAACATGGATTTAGGCTCCCCAGCGCGCGTGATAACCGGCCGCTCCAGTACGCGGAATTTGAACAGCGGGTAGCACAGACGGTGTATGTATCGGCTACGCCAACGGAGTATGAAATTAAAGAGAGCTCACAAGTGGTGGAACAGGTGGTTAGACCAACCGGATTAATTGATCCAGAAGTGATTGTGAGGCCGATAACAGCCAGACCTCTCCCTGCCCTCTCCTTTGCAAAGGAGAGGGGTGATTCTTTCTCGCCTCCGCAGACCGAAGGCCCTCCAAGGAGGGTGAGAGAACGGGAAGAGAGGTCTGGCGGATTGTCTCAAATTGAAGATTTAATTATTCGTATTGACGAACGCATTAAGCAGGGCGAACGCGTGCTCGTGACGACCCTGACGAAAAAAATGGCGGAGGATTTGACCGAATATCTTAGTGAAAAAGGAAAAATTTCCGCCAAAGGCGGACCAGCCTCTGGCTGGAAGGTTGGATATTTGCACAGTGACGTGCAAACACTGGAACGCATTGAGGTAATTATGAATTTGCGGTTAGGGAAAATTGATGTGCTGGTGGGCGTAAATTTGCTACGTGAGGGCTTGGATATGCCAGAGGTGTCGCTCGTGGCGATTTTAGACGCGGATAAAGAAGGATTTTTGCGGAGTGAGACTTCGCTGATCCAAACCATTGGCCGGGCGGCGCGCAACGTCAACGGCCAAGTGGTGCTCTACGCGGATGAGATGACTGGTTCAATGGAGCGAGCGATTGCGGAGACTGAGCGGCGGCGGAAGATTCAGCTCCAGTATAATAAGGAGCATGGAATTACGCCGAAGACGATTGAGAAAACCATTAGAAATATTTTGGAGGAATTTGGAATTGATTCTAGAAAACAAGAAAACAAGAAAACAAGAAAACAAAAACGATCCGGCACGCTTGAGCTCGATATGCTTGGTGATGCGAGGCCGCTCCCCGAAATTATTAAAGACAAAGAAGCGCAGATGCGGCAGGCGGCCAAGGATTTGGAGTTTGAACTCGCGGCGATACTCCGTGATGAAGTTAGGGAATTGAAGGCAAGAGTAACTGCGGCGGTAGCGGGAAAAGTAAAAAAGAGGCAATAATCATTTGAAATAAAAAATCCCCTAAGCGAAGTCAAAGGGGATTTTTGTTTGAGATTATTTTACATCCAGTTGCACTACGTTTGAATAATTCAGGCATTTGTCCCCGTCAGTTTCACAAATGCGGAAATAGCGTGTGCCGGATGGAATTTTTCCCCACACGCCTTCTCTGTCGGTACCGGCGCGGCGGTAAAAAAACGCTCCCGGGTACGCGGGTTCTGGTTTAGCGCTGTGGAGCAGGAAAAATCCTTGAGTTTTTTCATCAAAATTGGCCGTTGGCTTCCAGGTAAATTTTACAATCCCTGGGTTTAAGGCTTCGGCCGTTAGAATAATGGCAACGCTCGGCGACGTGACGGCAGTGGTGGACGCAGTTTCCGGAGAAGCGGGCGGGGTTTGATCCTGGTAAAGACTGTTGCAACCAGCGCCACCAAGCAGGAAAAGCGCGGGCAGGAACAGAGCGGCCCAGAGTTGTTTTCTCATATGATTTGAGGGAATGATGCCCCGCAAATGCGGGGCGTTAGTTATGAATAAATCCTCCTGTAGTTTCCAAATTAGTATAGAGGAAAGGCGTTTTTTTGACAAGCCCACTTATTGACTCAGTAGAACCCCGCCCTTCGCGAAGGGCGGGGTCACGGGGCAGGCAGGTAGAAATTCTTGCGAGGTTGACAGCCAGTTATTGTCATTGTACTATATTATCAGTTCTTTTGACAGGTGATAGTGAGGCCCGATTTGGGTCTTTTTGTGCTTTTGCTGTAACAGATTAACACAGATTGTAAGACGGATTCACATAGATCACAGATCCGTGATCCGTTTCGATCTGTATCACAATCTGTGAAAATTTGTTCAAGTAAAATTATATGCAGGACAAGATCGTCATAAAAGGAGCTAGGGAGCACAATCTCAAGAATATAAATCTTGAGCTGCCGCGGAATAAAATGATTGTGTTTACCGGTTTGTCTGGATCAGGCAAATCCAGTTTGGCGTTTGATACTATTTTTGCGGAAGGACAAAGGCGGTATATAGAAAGTTTATCGGCCTACGCGCGGCAGTTTCTTGGCGGCATGCAAAAACCGGATGTGGATGAAATTGAGGGGCTTAGCCCCGCCATTTCCATTGATCAAAAAGCGCACAGTGCCAACCCACGTTCTACCGTAGCTACTATTACGGAGATTTATGATTATCTCCGGGTTTTGTTCGCGCGGGTGGGCGAGCCGCATTGCCCACTATGTACGACATTGATTAAGAAAATGACGACTGACCAGATGATCAAGCGGATAACAGAAGCGTTATCGTCACCTGTCATTCTGAACGGAGCGCAGCGCAGTGAAGAATCTCTGTCCAAAACGCGAACCCGACAGAGATCCTTCGTTTTGCTCAGGATGACAAAATTAAGCGACGAGCTAGTTATTTTGGCGCCAGTTGTTCGAGGAAGAAAAGGCGAATACTATCAAATGCTTTATGACATTTATAACTCCGGATATTCCGAGGTGCGGGTGGATGGGAAAATAAAAAGTTTACGTGAACGAATTGTTTTAGAGAAGAATGATAAGCATACGATTGAGGTAGTGGTTGACAAAATACCAATGGCCGCTCTATGTCATTCTGAGCGAAGCGAAGAATCTAGTTCGCTCGACACTAGATCCTTCGGTCGTACCTCCCTCAGGATGACAAAAGAAATGAGTCAGCGACTCGCTGAGGCGGTTGGCAATGCGGTGGAGCTATCGAATGGTTTGTGTACGGTTATTTACGCGAATGGTGAAGAACACATTTATAGTACTGAATATTCTTGCCCGAAAGATGGATTTAGTTTTCCGGAAATTGAGCCGCGATTGTTTAGTTTTAATAGTCCGTATGGATATTGTGAAGCGTGTACGGGACTTGGCACCAAAGAATTATTTTCTGAAGAGGAGTGCCCAAAATGTAAAGGCAAACGATTAAGTGAAACGTCGCTCAGCGTCAAAGTTGCTAACAAAAATGTGTGGGAAGTTACCAATCTATCGATTGCGGAAGCACGGGAATTTTTTGCCAGCGTTTTTATGGAACTTGAGTCTCACGAGCAGGAGATTGCCGGCGCGGTTTTAAAAGAAATTGGCAACCGTTTGCAATTTATGTTTGATGTGGGGTTGCATTATCTCACGCTCAATCGCAAAGCTGGTACGCTCTCGGGCGGAGAAGCCCAGCGCATCCGCCTGGCTTCGCAAGTTGGCACGCGGCTGGTTGGTGCTTTGTATGTACTGGATGAGCCAACGATTGGGCTTCATCAAAAAGACAACGACAGATTGGTAAAGACGCTCCGTAATTTGTGTGATGCGGGTAATACCATTATTGTGGTGGAGCACGATGAAGACACGATACTCGTAAGCGATTGGATTGTGGATATTGGCCCGGGGGCGGGGAAACATGGCGGGCACGTGGTCTACTCGGGCTCGCTCCAGGATATGTTGAAACCAAAAACAGCCAGCGCTAAAAATTCACTAACTGGCAAATATTTACGCGGTGAAGTGAAAGTACCAGTGCCGGAGAAACGCCGCAAGGTAGACAGCTCAACTCCCAAAATCAAAATCAAAAAAGCCTCGGAACATAATTTAAAAAATATTACCGTGGAAATTCCACTCCGCCGGTTTGTGTGCCTCACCGGCGTATCGGGGTCAGGCAAGTCCACTTTAATGCATGATATTTTGCACCGCGAAGTAAATAACCGGATGTTCAGATTAAATAAAACAGTAGGCAAGAACGCGGGCATTACCGGCACCGAATATATTGACCGGATGATTACGATTGACCAAAGCGCGATTGGCCGCACGCCGCGCAGTAACCCGGCGACGTACACCAAAGCGTTTGATTTTATCCGTGAATTATTCGCGTCCACGCCCGAAGCCAAAATTCGCGGCTACAAGTTGGGCAAGTTTAGTTTCAACGTGCCGGGCGGGCGCTGTGAAAATTGCCAAGGCAGAGGAACTTTGGAAATTGAAATGCATTTTTTACCGAGCGTGGAAATTGTGTGCGACGTGTGCAAAGGCAAGCGGTTTACCAACGAAATTTTGCAAGTGCATTACAAAGATAAAAATATTTCCGATGTTTTGAATATGACAATTGAAGACGCGGAAGAATTTTTTAAAGATATTCCGTTTATTGAAGATAAATTAAAAATGTTGAATGAAGTTGGTTTGAGCTATTTAACGCTGGGACAGTCTGCGACAACGTTATCGGGCGGCGAAGCCCAGCGCATTAAACTTAGCCGCGAACTTTCTAAGCACGGCACGACCAAGACATTATATCTTTTGGACGAGCCAACCACCGGCCTCCACTACGATGACGTGCGAAAATTAATTGATGTGCTGCAGCGGTTGGTTGGTCATGGCAATACGGTTATGGTGATTGAGCATAATTTGGATGTCATTAAATCGGCCGATTGGATTATTGACCTTGGGCCCGAGGGCGGAGATAAAGGCGGGGAAGTGGTTGCTGTTGGTACACCAGAAGAGGTGGCGAAAAAATCGGCGAGTTTTACCGGACAGTATTTAAAGCGAGTTTTGAAATAGCTTGGTGTAAGGCGTTCAGCGCGGCTTCCAGCTCGGCCTCTGCCGCGCCAAAGGAGAGGCGCACATAACCTTCCGCGCCAAAGGCGTTTCCAGGCACCAGCGCGATATTATGTTTTTCAATCAGCTCCGTGCAAAATTGCACGGAGTTTTTTGTTTGCGCTCCCAGCTGCTGCATGTTGACAAAAACGTACAGTGAAGACGCGGGAGGGATAAATGAATAGTTAAAAAGTTTTGTGAGTGTTTTGATTAAAAAATTACGCCTGGTTTCCATTTTTTCTCGAACATAGGGAATGATTTCGCTCGCATGCTCAAACGCGGCCAGCGCCGCCCATTGGCTTATGGACGAGGTGCCAGTGGTGCTTTGACTTTGGAGCGTTGTTAAAACCCTAATTATTTCTTCGAGCGCGAACACAAACCCCACGCGCCAGCCAGTCATGGAAAAATGTTTGGAACAACTTTGAATTACCACCACGTGGTCCTGGTGTTCGGGGAACGAGCCGCAGGAAATATAATTTTTTCCATCGTAGACCAGGCCGCTGTACACTTCATCCGAAATGACCAGCACATTGTTCTCTTGTGCCCAGCCCAAAATGGATTTAATCTCTTCGTATGAGTAGATAGCTCCCGTAGGATTAGCGGCGTTATTGAGAATCAATATTTTAATTTTGTCTGAAGGAGCGATGTCTTTAAGTTGTTCAAGGTGAAGTTTCCAGCCATTAGCTTCTTCAGTTTCTACAATGCGCGGGACGCCGCCAAATAATTGCACGATGGAAGGGTATGATACCCAGTAGGGAGAGATGATGGCCACTTCATCGCCGGGTGTAAGATATGCCTGGAGAGTGGCAAAAATGCCAAATTTGCCACCGCACGTTACCAGTGTATTTTTAGGTTCAAAATTAGTTTGATACGTTCTGTTCATCCAAGTAGATGCCGCGACGCGCAATTCCGGAATACCCGCAGCCGGAGTGTATAAAGTTTTTCCCGCCGCCAGGGCGGCATCCGCGCCGGCTATAAGCGCTTGATGAGGGGGTAACACCGGTTCACCGGCCGCCAAATTAAACACTCGTTCGCCGCGCGCTTTTTTTTGGAGCGCGAGGGTGTTTATGGCCACGGTGGCGGATGTTTCGAGCGGAATGGTTGGCTGTAAATTCATACCACTACAGCATACAGGGTTGTTTTGTTGAGAGCAAGTATTTTAAAAAAGGGGATTGGTGCGGGAGCCAGAGCAGCAGCGTGTGCTGGTGGCTCCCGCGGATGTACAGGTGGGATGAACGTGTGAGGGCGGCCTGTTAGCAGCCGCCCCGGCCGTGGAACTCGGGGAGCTGCAGGCTGAGGAGGTGCTTGGCCCGGTCGGACAGGATGCCGCGCCGGTGGTGGTCCTTGGCGTACCCCACCCGGATCATGTCCGGCACCGCGAAGGTGAAGCGCCCGGCCAGGTGGATGCCGGCGATGATCTCTTCGAGGTACGTCGGGTCGGTCTCGAGGAGCGCGGCGCAGCCCTTCTTCATCTCGATGGCGTGGTCGCCCACGTCCACCTGGATGTGCGCCGTGAGGTACTCGGTGTCCACCCCGCCGAGCTGCTGGAAGTGCGGGAGGAACAGGCCGAACAGGGCCGGCACCAGCTCCTCGATGCCCAGCACCCACCCGGCCACCTCGGGCTCGCTCATGCCCGGGATGAGCTGGATGAGCGCCTCGGCGTGATCGCTGACCGGGAAGCGGCCCTTGGCCACCGTGTCGCCCGGCTCGAGCCCCAAGCTCTGGAGGAGCTGGAGGCACAGCGTCATGTGCGACACGCCATCGCCGATCTTGCCATCGATCGCCCCGGCCTCGTCCAGGAAGTTGTGCGCGAGTGCGGTCTTGAGCGTGGGATTCTTCACCATGTCCATCATCTTGATGAACCAGCCGAGCCACACGTCGCTGTCGCGGTACTGCGCGATGGCGAACGCCTCGAGCGCCTCGCGGGGGAGCTTCAACCGTCCCACCGGGTGGCGCTCCACCTGCCCCTGCAGGCTTTGGAGCAACTCATTCACTCGTTTCATTGGTCACCTCTCGGTTTGTTTCGCCCCGTCATTGGGACGAAAAGAACCTTCCTGTGTGCAGGAAGGCCCGGATGAAGATCTTTCACGGTAGCAAACAAGTATCCCTAAAAGTCACTACCGGAAAGACCTTCGTACGGATCTTCCTGTAAACGGGATACTTGAAATAAAAAACCCTGGGTAAGGGCCAGGGGATACTTTTTGCAATAACAAAACCTGGCCTTACACGGAGTTTGGCAAAGCGCGCCAAGTTTCTAAGTTTTCATTGTTTTTGTAGGTCATATATCTTTGCGGATTTGGATGTTTATTTTTTGCCAACAGTTATTAGTTATTGGTGATTAGTTATTAGTAGCGCTTCGCACTAATAACCAGTAACTAATAATCAATAACTTGCATCACGTGTGTTTTTTCTTGATTTTCAAAATTTTATTGAATCCGC
>JAHFHV010000032.1:0-11114 GCA_023246725.1 Candidatus Magasanikiibacteriota bacterium
TATTTTATTTGTTCCGCCACCTCGGCAGCAAAATCTTTAGTTACTTTCTCAATTCCCTCACCCAATTCATAACGCACAAAGCGTACAATCGTGGCGCCTTTACTCTTGGCTAAATCCCCCACTTTCATATCTTCATTCTTAATAAAGGCTTGTTCAAGCAGGGTTGATTCGCTATAAAACTTATCCATCTTGCCTTTGAGAATATTTTCAATTATATTTTCCGGTTTGCCTTGCGATTTTAATTGCGCGGCGTACACATCGCGTTCGCTGGCCACCAAACCAGCGTCAACACCGGAACGATCCAAAGCTTTAGGGTTAGACGCGGCCACATGCATGGCCACATCGGTGCCCAGTTCTTGGTCGCCACCCGTCATTTCTAAAAGGACGCCAATTTTACTGCCGTGCAAATACGAATATACTTTTCCTAAAGCCGATTCGTAGCGCGTAAACCGGCGCACGCTAATTTTCTCGCCAATTTTTAAGGTGAGATTAACAATCGTTTCGCCCACGGTTCCACCATTCGGTAGTGACAGGTCGCGACCTGTCACTACTACGTCCATCAAGGCAGCAATGTCCTTTGGATTATTTTTCACAATCGCGTCGGCCACCTCTTTGCTAAAAGCTTTAAAATCATCGCCGCCGGCCACAAAATCAGTTTCGCAGTTTACCTCAACCAAGACTCCGGTTTTCCCGTCAGCCGATACCACGCTCGTCACAAGGCCCTCGGCAGCCACTTTGTCGGCGCGCTTGGCGGCCTTGACAATTCCTTTTTTACGCAGTAAGTCAGCGGCCTTGTCCATGTCGCCGCCGGCTTCTTCTAACGCGTTTTTACAATCCATCATGCCCGCTCCGGTAGAATTCCGCAGCTTCATGACATCGTTAGCATTAATTGTCATAGAATAAATATGATTTTAATAAACACGAATACGCAGATATCGCTGATTTTCAGATACGCGGATAATACAAATGTATTCGCATATCAACGCTATCCGCGACTATCCGTAAATCCGTGTTACGAAATATCCGCGTATCCGCTATGATTCGCGTCATTCGCGTATCCGTGATGCATCGCTACACTACTTCCTGCTGCTTAATCGCCCGGCGTTCTTTTTTTGGCGCGCTGGGCTCGGCCGGAATGGCGCTCGCGACAATCGTGGGAACCGTGGCTTTAGCTTCGGCTTCTTTTTCTTTAAGAAGTACCTTATTGGTTTCATACTCTGCTTTACCGGTCTTAACCGCTTCGGCCACTAAGTTCACCATCATTTTAATGGAATTCACGGCGTCGTCATTGGCCGGAATGGCGTAATCCACTTTGGTGGGGTCAACATTGGTGTCGCACACCGCTACCATTGGAATGTCCATGCGCAGGGCCTCGGCTTGCGCGGTTTTTTCCACGCGCACGTCGGCAATGTACAAAGCGTCCGGCAATTTTTCTAAGTTGACTAGACCGGCCAAATATTTTTCCATTTTTTCAATTTGCTTTTTAAACGACACTTGTTCTTTTTTGGTGTACTTTTCAATTTCACCGGTCGCAAACATTTCAGTAATGGATTTATATTTTTTCATGCGGCGCTTAAACTCCTCAAAATTAGTCAAAAGCCCGCCAATCCAGCGCTCGGTTAAATACGGCATCCCGCAATCTTCCGCGGCCGCTTTAACCAGCTCGCGCGCCTGACGCTTAGTGCCCACAAATAAAATAACCTTGCCTTGTGCGGCCAGGGTCTGAACGTACGCCAAAGCAATGTTGAGCTGCTCTAACGTTTTATCTAAATCAATAACATGGACCCCATTACGCAGCCCAAAAATATAGGGCTCCATTTTAGGGTGCCAGCGCGAACGTTGATGCCCAAAGTGCACTCCGGCCTTAAGCATCTCCAATAAACTTGGATTTTGAGACATATTTTCCTTATTAGTCCTCTCAACCTAACCCACGGGAATGGCCCAGGGAGGAAAAAGTTCCGCTAAAGCGGAGGTTGATGAGTGATTTAAGTAACAGCAGTATATAGGAAAGCCTTAAATTAGTCAAGCCTTGACAATATAAAAACAAAATGCTATACTCTTCTCACTTCATAATCTGTGTAATCCTCACTCAATAATCAGTGTAATCTGTGTTATGAAAACAAAAATCCACCCCCAATACTTTACCGACTGCAAGGTAACCTGCGCCTGCGGCAATACCTTTATTACCGGCAGTACCTTAAAAGAAATTCGCGTGGAACTGTGCAACCAGTGCCACCCTTTTTATACCGGCAAACAAAAATTTGTGGATACCGCGCGCCGCGTGGAGAAGTTTGAAGAAAAACTGACTAAGGTGGGCGCCGTAGCCGCTACTCGCAAAGGTAAAAAAGTAAAGAAGGCCGCCGCGACTGCCAAGAAAGCCAAGAAAGTTGCCGAGGCCAAGGCACAAAAAACCACAGGCTAGGCTACCATATTTTTAAAAAACGGACTATACTATAAGGTAGTCTGTTTTTAATTCTTATTCAATGGCTCAATTGTTCGATTGTTCAATTGTTATTGATTCGTATGCCCGAATCCAAATTCCTACAACTCAACGACATTGATGCTTATAAAACAGCATTCCATTTATCCAACGACGTGTGGTCACTAATAATTGTATGGGATTATTTCGCCCGAGATACTGTAGGGAAACAATTTGTTAGGGCGATTGACTCCATATCCGCAAACATCGCCGAAGGTTTCGGTCGATATAGCAAGAAAGACAAGATTCATTTTTACCGCTACGCCCAAGGTTCGTTGAAAGAATGTCTTGATTGGAATGAAAAATCGCGCGCCAGAAACTTATTAACTGAGGTACAATACAACAAAATTTTTACCGAGCTACAAAAATTACCATTGTTAATTAACCAACTAATCAAATACACTAACACTCACTTAACTGTCTAACAATTGAACAATTGAGCAATCGAACAATGAAAGGGACACTATGCTATCTAAGTTTACTCAACTCTTAACTAAATTTAATGCATTAGAAACCTCTCTCCAAACTCCAGAGGTTATTAATGATCCCAAAAAACTTAAAGAGACCTCGCAAGAATATACCGACTTAAAACCCGTGGCCGAAAAAATTAAAGACTTGGCGACCGTGGAAAAAAATCTGGCCGAAACCGAACTGGTGATGGCGAGCGAAACTGACGCCGAAATGCAGGGCCTGGCCGCCGCCGAACTGGTGGAACTGCAGGGTAAAAAAACTGCTTTAGAAAATGAACTGGCCGAACTAACCCGCCCCCAAGACCCTTTGGATAAAAAAGACGTGATTATGGAAATTAGAGCCGCGGCCGGCGGCGATGAATCGGCCCTGTTCGCGGCCGAATTATTCCGCATGTATTCCAAATATGCCGAAAGCAAGAAATGGAAAACGTCATTCATCGACTCCAACCAAATCGGCATTGGCGGTTTTAAAGAAGTGATTTTTTCCGTCAAAGGCCGTAATGTATATAAAAATTTAAAATATGAAATGGGCGTACACCGGGTACAGCGCGTGCCGGATACCGAAAAAGCCGGCCGCGTGCATACCAGTACCGTCACCGTGGCCGTGATGCCCGAAATTGAGGAAACCGAATTAAAAATTGACCCCAAAGATTTGCGCATAGATACCATGACGGCCGGTGGCCACGGCGGGCAGAGCGTGAACACCACCTACTCGGCCGTGCGCATTGTGTACATTCCCACCGGCATGATTGTGCAATGCCAGGATGAACGGAGCCAGCAAGCCAACCGCGAAAAAGCCATGGCGGTACTGCGCTCGCGCCTGTTTGAAATTGAACGCGCCAAGAAAATCGCCGCCCTCTCGGCCAAACGCCAAGCACAAATTGGCACTGGCGACCGATCCGAAAAAATCCGCACCTACAACTTCCCCCAAGACCGAATTACCGATCATCGTATTCACCAAAACTGGAATAACATTGGCACCATTATGGAAGGAAATTTGGAACCAATTATTGAGGCGGTGCGCCAAGCGGAACATGAGGGCTTTGATAAAATACTAAATGAAGAATGATAAATGTTAAATCAATGTCCAATGTTCAAACTTTCAATTACTCGTTGAGTATTGAAAAAATGAACATTCATTCTTCATTCGACATCTAACATACGTCATTAAACTCTGAACATGGAAAATTCCCAAACTCAACAAAATATTTCCTCTCTCGACTTCGACCTCCTGCGCACTCATGCCATAAAAAAATCAAGGGAATTCCTCTACACCCACCCCGAACATAAATTGAATATAATCGAGCGCCTCCGCCTGGCGTATTTTTTATTTTTATACAAGCACGGCTATTCGGTGGCCGCCATCACCCACCACAAAGAATTTTACGGATTGGATTTTTATGTCAACCGGCACACCCTCATTCCCCGCCCAGAGACTGAATTGATGGTGGAATTGGCGATTGAAGAAATCAAAAAATCAAAAAATCAAAAAATCATTTTGGTGGATGTGGGAACTGGTTCGGGTTGTATTCCCATCGCCATCGCCAAACAACTTACTTGTCATCCTGAGCAAAGCGAAGGATCTAGTTCGAACCAACTAGATCCTTCGGTCGTTTCACTCTCTCAGAATGACAATATAAAAATATTCGCCACCGACATCTCCCGCCCCGTTCTCTGCGTCGCGCGCAAAAATGCTCGAATACAAAATGTATCCATCAACTTTTTACACGGCAACCTGCTACAGCCTCTGTTCGAAAAGCTCCCTCTCCCGTGGGGAGAGGGGCACGGGGTGAGGGCTGTCACGCTTGTCATCACTGCGAACCTTCCATATCTAACCTTCGAACAATTTAAAAACGAACCTTCAATCCAACGCGAACCACGCTCCGCTCTCGTGGCAGGCAACAACGGCCTCGCCCTCTATGAAGAGTTCTTGAAACAAACTCAATCACTTTGTTTCGTGTTACGTGTTTCGTGTTACGTGTTTTTGGAAATCGACCCTTCTCAAACTGCTCGAATAACTTATCTAATCAAAACCTACCTTCCCCAAGCAGTCGTCGAAATAAAACCCGACCTCGCGGGGCAAGATCGGGTGGTGAAAATTACCTGTATCCCTACCGAACGCTAAAACCAACTTCTTTGCGGTCTCCGCTCGACATCGTGGCGACAAGTTTATACTCGCCACGTAACCATCCGGCGGTTGGTTTGGTAAAGTAAAAATCAGCCTTCGTAAACGCTCCTTTGCCCAGCTGGTAGTACCAGCCGCTGGGCAGAGCGGTAACGGGACCCAGCTTATCGCCAGTTGGCATGTACACTAATTCAATGGTAACCGTGGCGCCTTTTTGCCGTTCGGTTAAAACCGAGGCATGAATAACTGCGGTGCCTGGAGTAAATGCCGGAACAGCGTAAGCCGCTAGCGGGTCAATTGCTTCGTCGCTCACGCGTACCTCCATAATTTTTCCTTCCGGGGGAGCCGGTTTTTCATCTTTAGATTTTTGGTCCTTTTTAATTTCCGCCAGCGGCAAATCAACATCCAACGAATTAATTTTCCAGCTATTGTCTTCTTCTTTCATTATAAAACGAAAAGTATGCTCCTGGCCTTGTGTGTCAACGAGTGTTCCGGAATAGGCGCTGTCGGCAAACGAAACATAATTTACTTTATACGAGGCAAACGAAGCTAGGGCCGGAAAATTTTTAAGCGAGGCAGAAAATCCTGCCAGCGATGTTGATTCTTTAAATTGTTTTGAACCCCGGGCGTACGCCGACGCGGTGTCACCAGCTTTAAGAGAAGAAAAATAATTATCTATAACCTTATTAATATCGTCAGTTTGCTGATTGCCGCTTTTTATGACCCAGGCAAAAAAAACGATGGCTAGTGCCACAACTGCTAATAAAATGTAGCCGAATTTTTTCATAGCTTATTTTATATTAAGATTTAAGGAGTAAATACATTTGCTAGCATAACATACTTATAGTGTTAAACGCTAATTCACTACCTGCATTTCCATTTCCCTCGATACCACCTCTACCCAAATTTTCCCAGGTGGAAATATAACTTCCCCTCCCCCATTGGTATAAAATTTGGTGCGGCTGGAAACGGCTGGTTTTTTCCATGTACCCCGAATCATCTTCCCGCCAAACAATACGCGCGCCTGGCCGCTCCCTACCGTATCAAATTCCCGCCGGCCTTCTTCATCCAAAACAGTCGTCGATACAAATTGAACAATAATCGTGGTCGCCGACAGCGGCAGTCCGTCATCCCCTGTTCGCGCCTCGCCATTTATTAACCGCTGATACGTGCCGCTCGCGCCAACATAATTCCAACTAACGGAATACTCTGGCGCGTACGGCAGCGCCACGCCCTTAACCGGCTCGGCGGAAGACGTGGTCTGGATATTTTTCCCGGTCGCAAACTTCCAAGCATCAAAATTAAGGCTGCTGGGCGCGGGGCGAGATGTGAGCAGCGCCTGCCACAAACTGCTGGAGGTAAATAAATTATGCGGAGCGGGAGTGTCGTTACTACGCCAGTAATATTTTCCCCAATAAAATTCATTCGCGTCGCGCACAATGCCGGTCTTTAAATAATCCAAGGCCGCTGGCGAACCGCCGGAATGTAAGTACAAAGTATTTATGCCATACTCACGGAGCCAATCTATATAATACGGCCGGGCGCTCCTAATAGGCCCGAGCTTGGCAACTGTTTGGTCGGCCGTGAACACTGCCAGGTAGCGGGTAATGCCGCCTTCGACTAAAGCCTCGTACACTAGTTTGGCGCGGCTGATGCCTGCCTGATACTCCCAGGCTTCAAAATTATTATCTATCATAGCGCCCACCACCACGCCCTCATTTTCTTTGGAGGTTAAGCCAATGCCATTCAGTTTGCTGAAATTGGCATACGCCACTTTGACTGGTCGACGGACAATTTTTTTGCCCAAAACCAAACCAGGCGGCGCCACCACAAAACTAGCCATTTCAAAAGCGGCTAACAATATAACCAACAGGCTGGTGCTGTAGAGATATTTTCGCATAATAAAACAATCACATCATATCACAAAACAAAAACCCCGGCAATGCGCCGGGGCTCGTGGCTGAAAATTTATTTGGGATTTGAAAATTGCATTTTGGAATTTATGGATGGCCTGTGCATAACTTTTGCTTGGCCTCTTTCTTTTTTTACAAATTCACTTTATAATAATAGCAGGTCGAAAGAAAATTTTTTACAGCGATGCTTGTCATGTAAAAAATTACTTCAAAATTTTTTCTCGCGATCGCGAGACGCGAAAAAATTTTATCTCTAGCCAGCGCTAGCTGGTTAAACAAAAGACAGGAGGTGTCTACTATGGCAAAGAAAAAAAAGGCCGCCAAGAAAGGCAAGAAGAAAGCTTCGAAGAAAAAGAAACGTTAGTTCCGTTAGCCCCGCACCGTTCTGGTGCGGGGTTTATTTTTTTCACATAAACTGTCATCCTGAACTTGTTTCAGGATCTCTGCACAACACCCATCAGATGCTGAAATAAATTCAGCATGATAAGCCATTATTCAAATAATCTGGACTGTTTAATGCCCGATGGTTTAAGATCCGGAAACGGGTCAACCACACCATACTGTCCATCAAATCCGGGGACAATTTTTACCTTACCTTGGCGCATATTTTGAATTCCAAGCGCGATGTTTTTATCATTCACGGCCTGTCCAATATCCGCAATGGATTGATGGAGGAGTACCTCGAATTCACTCCCCAGCTTCGGCACGAGCTCGCGATAGGTTGTTTCTACCTTTTTGCTTTTTTTACCTACTTCTAAACGTGCCGCAATTATTTCACGCAGCGGCACAATATATTTGTACGGAATAAACTTGTCTGGGTAAATTTTTTCTTGGATCCGATCAGCCAGCCGATCAACCCGGTACAACACACCCACCGTCACTTTCTTTTTGCAGACCGGGCAAATTTCTTTATGGCGCTTGGTGTCGGCGGGCGCGGACGAGAATTGGCATTCACGGTGACCATCAAAGTGATACATCCCCTCCTCCGGATAAAATTCAATGGTATACAAAAATTTTTTCTTGTCGCCTGTTTTCAAAATTCTCCGAATCTCATTATACGTAATATCATTCTCATTCTCAAACTTAAACACATTCGCTTCACGCCCCAGATTATCCAAACTGTGTGCGTCAGAATTCGATACAAGGGTAATTCGATCTAAATTCGTGAGACGGCGATTCATCGGCGGGTCGCTCGACAAGCCCGTTTCAATCGCAAAAATTTCCGGCGTCAACTCCTCAAAACATTCCTCCAGCGAGTCATAGCCGGACTTTGATCCAAACACCGCAAACCACGGCGTCCAGGCGTGTGCTGGAATTATCATCATCCGTTCGTCAACCTCCAACGCGATTGTGACAACATCTTTCGCCGACATCCCAATAATCGGCCGCCCGTCCGCCGCCAGTTTAGCCCCCCGATTGGTCAGAATAGTATTAAATTTTTTTGCCGCTGCCAAGTTCGGCGCGTACACGAGCAAATGCACCCGCCTGGTTTTATCTTTATGACGATAAATGCAACTAGTCTCCGTCCCAACAATAAATCGCACCGCCGCTCCTTGATTCTTAATTCTTAATTCTTGATTCTCCAATCGATACAACCCCGTCTTTCCAATCTCTTCTAAATTATCTTCCAAATGCCTAAACCACGCCGGATGCGTAAAATCTCCTGTCGACAACAACTGAATCCCCTTCTCGCCTGCCGCCCGCGCCATTGCCGGCAACTCCAAACTGGGCGAGCACGCCCGCGCGTATTTGGAATGAGTATGCAGGTCAGCAATAATTTCTGGCATACCTTATTTTTGGGTCGAAGTAGAAGATGGATCGCCGTAAATAACAGCGGAAGTTTTTACATCCGTTGGAGCAACCACCGCATTAGATTGGGTTTGTTGTAGATAATTGCCATTTATGACGCTCTTCTCGCCCGGCACGGCGCAACCAGCCCCAACAAGTAATAACGCAGCCGAAACCACGAATAATTGAGTCGATTTTTTATTCATACACATGAGTTACTTAAATAAATTAAAATCTTTTGGAGTTGAAACTTGTAAATTTTTCCTTTCTCCGCCCGTCGCCGTTTCAAAGCTAAGCGAGGTCGCCGCGAGCGCCATCGCGTGATCGGGCAATGTTTTTTTACTTCCATACTTTACATCCCCCACAATCGGACACCCAATATACGCCAGTTGCGCCCGAATCTGATGCGATCGCCCCGTCCCCAATCGTATCTTCAGTAGTGACAGGTCGCGACCTGTCACTACATCGCGACCGATCTTCACCACCTCATAACTCAACTCCGCTCGCTGGCTTCCTATGAACTCTGAACTCTGAACTATAGATTTATTACTCTTTTCATCTTTCTCCAGCCAATGCACCAGCGTATCTTTCTGCTTAGGCGGATTCCCCTCCACCACCGCCGTGTAAATTTTCTCAACGGAGTGTTTTCGAAACTGCTCCGATAAACGAGACGCTCCTTTACTAGTCTTCGCAAACAAAATAATTCCCTGGACATTCCGGTCCAGCCGGTGCAAGAGCCCTAAAAAAACTTTTCCCGTTTTGTGATATTTCTGTTTTAAATAATATTTCACCTCATCCATGAGCGTGGGGTCGCCCGTAACATCAGCCTGCGTTAAAACCCCCGCGGGCTTATAGACCGCAATGAGGTGATTATCTTCGTACAGAACACGCGGGGATGGCGCCTCCATATAAATTATTTTTTTTCTCTTTCGCGCATGATTAGCCGCGCATTTGAAAAAATATTAAACACGCCGGCCGCGACGAGCAAAACAGAAAATCCCATCCAAATATACCAATACACAAAAAACATCCTGCCTCTTAAAAAATAGCCGAGCGCCAAAAAAACCAGCGCCACAAACAAAAAAATAAATCCCCCTTTAAAATTTCTCTTTCTGTCCTGCACCGCCTGGGCCTGCATCTCGGGCTTATGTTCCTTGTAATATGCCAGGGATTGTTTGGCAATGTTAAAAAAATCTTTTAAGTCTGGCTGTGGTTGGGGCATACAAAATAAAAAAGTTGAATAATTTTTAAATAGCAGCGCCCGAGAGGATTCCCGGGCGTGCTCTGACGTTCATGCTCCTTTCTAGGCGCACAGTGCTTCGCCTCTGCAGGCACAGTGCCGATCCGGGCTACACGCCTGGCAGGTGGGACAGTGGTAGTACGTGCAAACCGAACACTGGTGTGCCCGCCGACTGTCGATGATGTGCCTGTGGTCGCGCCAGCAGGTGGTGTGCCACCACTTCTTGCCGCACTCCACACACTCCCGCGCCGGGTACCCCGCCAGGTTGGCGATGTCTTTGGTCGCGCCGCCGCATGCACAGCGATACGGATCCGGTTTCTCGGCCATGGCCCATTCTCCTTGGTTGTCAGAGCTAGAGTGATTCTAATTGACTTCCGACTTGCTGTCAACAAATTCTATGCGCATAATTAGCGGCGGAGCATTCGCGTTATCCTCGTGCCCACCGCGCGAAGATGCCTGCAGGCAAAAGTCGTTGACTGTCTTTTTCAGCTATTGTTAATTCCCCAATTTCAATCTCTCCGCCGTGTTCCTCCATCAAATCTCCCAAACTATTTTTATACGCCACGGCCGAATAGCCAGAAGCATAGCCATTGATAATAAAAAATAACGGCCGGTCACTCAAAACCTGCTTGCACAAATCAAGTAATTCCAAAAAATGATCTTCCACTTTCCACAATTCCCCGCCCGGTCCATGCCCAAAGGCCGGCGGATCCATAATGATGCCATCGTACTTATTCCCGCGCTTAATTTCTCGTTTCACAAAACTTCTGGCATCATCCAAAATCCAGCGGATCGGTTTGTCCGACAACCCAGACAATTTGGCATTATCCCTGGCCCAGCCAATGGCCACTTTTGAGCCATCAACATGGACTACCTCAACCTTAACCTCTTTACCCGCCGTAGCTCCGGGAGCGAAGGCGGGCGCCCCCGCCTTCGCCGCCGCCAAACTCGCCCCGCCGGTATAACCAAACAAATTCAACACCCGTATCCCCCCTCGCAGGGGGGTGGCGGGGGGGTGTTGGCCGCCGCTTCGCCCATTCTTCATTCTTAATTCTTCATTCTTAATTCTTTCACCAATCCACTCCCAATTCCCCGCCTG
>JAHFHV010000032.1:11214-12391 GCA_023246725.1 Candidatus Magasanikiibacteriota bacterium
CCAGAATCCAAAAGAGCGTAATCACCTCCGGCCGCGGTTGTTAAAATTGCATAGTTTTTCATAAGGCAATATCCAAAGGACTGGTTATATTTTGTATGTTATTGCTAGCCACATGAGTATATATTTGAGTCGTTTGCAGTTTAGCATGCCCCAAGAGCTCTTGTATATAGCGGATGTCCGTGCCGTTTTCTAACAAGTGCGTGGCAAAACTATGTCGCAAAGTATGCGGCGACACGTTTTTCTGTACGCCAGCCCTCTCTGCCGCCGCGGCCACAATTTTTTGAATCGTCGCCTCGGTCAATCCCTTGCCTCGCCGAAGTCCCGACTGGGTCGGGACGAAGGCGGGTTGGCCATTCGTAAACCCCGCACCAGAACGGTGCCGGGTAAACAAATAATCATCCGCCGTCTTCAATCGTTGCTGATTTTTCAGAATAACTTTTAGTGAGATAGGTATAATTGTCATCCGATCTTTCTTGCCTTTGCCCTGATACACCCGGAGCAACATTCTGTCCAAATCAACATCACGCATTTTAATGTGCGTCAACTCACTCACTCGCACACCTGTGCCATAAAGCAAAGAGATAATACAGCGATGCTTGGAATTTTCCGTCAGGTGAATCATCCGTGACACTTCTTCCTTAGACAAAACCACTGGCAAATGTTTTTCTTTGCGCGGATGCGGTAGGTGTATAAAAAATTGGCGCCGCCAAATTTGTTTATAGTAAAATAACAAGGCGTTATAGGCTACCGAAACCGTACTCGCCGAATGCTCGCGAGCCAGATAGTCCAAATAGTTCTTAATATCTTCGGTAGTTACTTCGCGCGGATCTTTTGAGCAAAAACGCAACAACTCATCATTGTAATGTACATACGACTCAATCGTTTTTCGGCTATAATTACGAATTCGCAATTCCCTGGTCAAAGTAACAAAAGTATTGCCATCGGGCATATTGTTTGATATATTGTCTACAGCTATACCTCTTGGGGCTATAGCCCTGTTTCTCAAAAAATTTTATCATATTTTAGCCAATCTTGCCACTAGTTGGTCTAAAGGTAGTTATGCAAAATCGCGCGAGCGATTTTGCATAATGGCGCGCGGTACCCGTTGTTCTGCGTGTCGCTCGCGCGACATCGCATAACAACGGATATCCCACATCCCGACGCGGCAACGCGAGTT
>JAHFHV010000033.1 GCA_023246725.1 Candidatus Magasanikiibacteriota bacterium
CTTTCCAACTCCAATCATAACACCCCGACGCGCCTCTACACGTTCCATTGCACCAACCCCAATTATCTTTAAGCGTAATCTTTGGCTGGAAAACACAGCACCCCTCCGGAAATAAATCCTGATTTTTACCACACTCTGCTTGCGGTCGATACTGCGGTGTTTTGGCCTTATCCTTAGAGCAGTAATAAATATTATCAAATTGGAAAAAATTGTTATCGCAGGTTTTACCTTCTATGTAGCCAAACAAATTTGGATTGGACACGCACTGCGGCGTTGGCGAACAATCGCTGTCAAGAGAGCAGGCGCGGGTTTTATCGGGAACATTAAATTGGCTTATGCAGAAGCCCTTGTTAGGATCGCCCCGGGTAGTGTTGCAGGAATACGCAATGACCCCGCGGTGGTTGCGATACAATCCTGGGGCCGGGTTAGGCACGCTAAGGCCATCGTCCCAATTTATTTTTATTTCGCGCAACGGCATTTTATTATCGTCGGCAAAGCCAAAAAATTTAAGCGTTACCGGCAGTGTGCTGGCACGTGAAATTATTTCCTCTCCCGGATTTGATTTGCCATTAACGGAAAACCCGGGCCCTTTTGACTGATCTTCCGAACATTGGCCGCTACTGTCGCACGGACCCAAAGGATATATTCGCGGAGGCGCGCCAATGCCTGCGGTTTCGGTAAAATCATCTTTAGGCGCATTTTCCAGATTGTAAGCGTAAGGGTTTTTTGGCTCGCCATCAACCCATTCATATGTTGATTTAAGGCGAGGGAAAATTTCCCCGAGCGATTGCTTGCCGACTTTGAGTGCTCGGCTGCTGGCCGGAGATTGAATTGTTTTATTTTTAGATTCAAAATTAAAGCATGTCCCTCGACTGCAGCTATACGGAGCGCCGCCAGTAATATTATCATCAATAATATTATCAAAACTGCATTGCGCGCCAATGCCATTTGGCACGCCACAGGCGTTATTGTTGGGTTTAAAGAAGGGAGAAATTAGCGCCCCCTCATACGGAGGCGGCAAGGTTTTAAGCCCCAGACTGCCAAAGGGAGAAAATTGAGAATCAAAGTTATAACCAAGGTTGGAGATGGCGTATTGCCCTTGTTTCCAGATTTTATTGGTAGCGGCAATGGTGCGGTTTGCTCCATTATCGGTCGGATCCATAAGGGCATCGCCTAATAACGGACACCACTGCCGCGCGGTAAAGTATATGCTATAATTAATTTCTCCAGCCGCTCCGGAATCGTCGCAATATGCCATATCATAACCCAAGAAACGATGGCTATTGGGATCAAAAACTATTCTAATGGCATGCCAATTAAACTGTCCTGGACCCTCGGGGCATAGCTGTCCATGGGAAAAAGCATGGTCCCAAATACCGTCATTGCTGGTTGGCTTTTGGCCTACTGTTAAGGTTGTGCCATTAATTACATTTCCTCTGACCCCTCCAGGGTAGTCAAAGTACCCATTGTCATCCAGCCAATTCTTATGCCCAAACATAATAATAAATTCATTCTTTTTCCCCAAATACTGCCCGGTGACTGCTTTACCCACTAACCCATGTTCAGCTTTGTCTAAAGGCACTGCCGAATAGACTGCTTGCGGCTTGCCATTAGTGTTTAATTTATTAGGGTAAATTGTGAATCCCATGCCAGATTTGGGATCTTCTGCATCGCCATTTCTTACTATAAATGTCATGCTTTCAATATCCGACTGTAAAAAATTGATTTCCGCATCCGAGGCTGGCGGCTGGCTACAACGGCTCATTTGACTATTGCCATGGGCTTCACTGGGCGGCCCCCACGATACTGGCGGATTTTTTAGATCATTGCACTCTGCTCCTGACCAAAAACGAAACGCTCCATACGGAGGCAGCAAGTCCTGGCGGTGCAAGATATATGACAGCGGACCTCCTGAAAAATTATCGGGAGGCGCTGGCATTGGCCACAGGCTCTTATTCCCTTCTAAACAATATAATCGCCCGCCATCTTTGGGATTTTCAAATCCGGCTTCAACATGCTGGTTATTAATATCCGGCGCGCCTATAAGACTGTCTACCGGATACCAGGTGAGACAAGAATATTGACTGGGTTCGCCATTGATCGTCCGGCTTTTATCCGGTTCCAAACAAAACCCTTTCCAGCCAAGCCGGCTGTCTTCTTGTTTCTTCTTTAGGCAGGCGCCATCTACCGTGGTGGTTTTAAGGTTGGGGTCGATTTTTGGCGCGGAGTTTTTATTGGTGGGATCGCTCAGCCGCACGCATTCATAATCTCCTTTGCAGGCATTGCCGTCGCTGTCGCCGCCTTGGCAAATGCCCGGCGGTGCTTCCCCGGCCACGCTTTTGGGAATGTCGCCTTCCAGCGGAGAGTCGCCGGCAATATTGGGATGACTGTAATTAAAATACTTGGTAAAGGCGTCCCCATACTTAACTTTTTTATAATCACACTCACAGGCCATGCCGAGTGGCGCCCAAATAGACGGCACGGCTTGTTCATCACAGCGATACACATTATGCAGGCTTTGCGCCAACAAGCTGCGCGGCGTATCGGGGAAAGGCGAGTCTTTTTCCGGATAAGCGCGGCAAATTTGGCCGGGGGCGCTGGCGTCAGCCAAAACTTTTTGTGAATTGCTTGTTTCGCCGGTGATGCCAGCAACACAGATGCCACTGACACACAGGCCTTTGTCATCGTTAGCGCCGCAGGCAACATTATTATTTTTACACAAATAACTGGTGGCGGGGTCAACATTATTGGGGCAATTATTATTGTTGCAGATTACCTTGCGCAGCAGACGCCAATCAGGCTGCTGGATAGAACTGGTTGCGTTCACCTGGGCTAATTCCTCAACCGGGTATATGCCAAGAATGGTGTAACCGTCATAGTCCTGCCCGGCCCAGCCCACGGCCCGGGAAACATACCGGTCTTCGGTAAAAATTTTTCCGCTATAGTCGCTTTGTACGCCGGCGCCGCAGTCGACCATGGTTGGCCCGCGATCACAGCGGCTAATGGCATCACAGACGTTGGTAGATTTGCCCAACTTTTCTTTATTGTCATTAAACACGCGGTGCGACTGGTTACACTGCAACCACTCGCCGCACTCGCGGTCGCGGTTGACTTTAATGATGATATTGGCATCGCGGCTGGCGGCCGGGGCTGGCACCGGGTCTACCAATATCCCCTCTTTGGCGTCGCTATTTTTATAGGTAGCGGCTGTGAGCCAGTATTTATTGGGGTTGTCGGTCTGGTCAAACAGGGCACAGCCGGCCTTTTGGCTTACTTGGCCGGCGCAGTCGCCTTCGGTAAGGCTTTCGTTTTTAATATAATAATACGGTTTGTTGGCATCGTTATGATCCACAAATTCGGTGCACAAATTCTGGTTTTCCGGACACTCGCCCACATAGCCTTTATAGCTGGTGGTAGCGCCGTACGACCATAGCCCGTAGGTGGCGTTGTTTTCTAGGTAGGTAGGATAACACGGCTGGCTGGTGCCAAGGCCCGCGCAGACGCCCCCGCCCACGCAATCGCTGTCTGTGGCGCACCGCTTGCCGCCCGCGCCGCCCCCGCCGCTACAGACGCCAACGCCTTTTTGATACCAGCCCGCCAAAGCTTCCGGGCCGTTTTTAGCAGTTAGCGCCGGACCAGACTGGTACGCGCAAAGTTTGGCCGGATCTTTAAAGTAAAAATTACTGGCGCCCGAGGTGTATTTATTGCACCCCAGGGCCTCGCTTTCGCACAGCGCGTTTTTATAATTAGCCGGATCATTTTTTAGGCTGGTGGTAACGTACGCTGTGCCTAAGGGGCCGTTGCTTTGTTTGCCCGCCAGCGTACAGCCCACATCAATTTGATTACAGCTGGCTTCTTTATTGGCAATTAAATACACCGGCGTGGTGGAGGGCGTATCGGCCGGAATATAAATAGTGGACGCCGTCACTTGGGCTCCCTGGCCGGTAAGCTTGCCTTGGCTGTCAAAAATGCCGGCGGCGCGAATGTCGGAAGGCGTGACGCCTAAAATTTCGTTCACATAACAGCCGCTTTGGCCAAATGGTATTTCACAACGCCCTAATTCCGAGCCAGACAGAGATAACACCACCATGGACCCGCCCGCGCCCGGCAACCACACGCGGTACAGGCGCGGCCCGGCATCCGCCAGGGTGTTTTGCGTGTCCAACAGGGCGGTACAGCCTAGGGCTCCCTCGCGGCACAGAAAGCTAAAGTTAGTTAAGTTAACTGGCTGATTGTTTTGGTCAGTATAGGTACTGCACCCCAAGGCCTCGCCCGGCAAATTGTCCTCTAAATGACTGTCGCACACGCCATTAACCGACAAGCTGTTTTTAACCAGGTAGAGATTACTGCCAATTTCCACTAAACGGACATTGTCTATAAACAGCTGGCCGCCGGCCTCGGCGGTAAAAGCTATAAAAGTGGAAGTTGCTGCCTGGCCGTTTTGCGCGTCAGTCCATTCTAGCGGGCCAAGTTTGTACAACTGCCAGGCGCTACCCACCGTAACCGTGCCAAACGATTTGGTAAAAGCCTGGTTAATATTGCGCAGGCTAACCGTTAGGTTGGCGCTGGTGCCTTTGGCCCAAAACGCCAGCTCATAACTGCGGCCAACGCTCACGGCGGGCAGTCGCCTGATTGCCTCACTGTTCCCCCTAAAGCTTAAGGAATGTCCGGCGCGATTAGTTGATTCTTTAGAAAGGGCGATGCCTGGAAAAGGACCCCAGCCGGCGAGCGCGCTGGTGGTGGAAGCGTTTTCAAAATCATCCCCGGCAATTATGTCTTTAATATTATTGCCGGCGTTGCCTTTGTACTCGCGGCAGGAATCGGCCTCGGCCAAGCAGGCCCCGCTTTGGCCGGCGCTAGTAATTACGCCGCCCGGCAAGCCAAAGTAAAAACACGAGCCGTCTTTAAATTCGCCGTTCTGGAAACAGATTTGGCACACTGGCTTGCCCGGGTCGCTGTCATTCCAGAAACCGCGGTAATCGGCCAGGCATTTTTCTTTGCCCACCGGGCCTTGCGCTGTTAACGGGGCATTGTACAATTCAGTGTTGTTTAAGCGATACTGGGTGCATGATTCGGAAACCGGAATTGTACGCGACAACAGGCGATAATAAACGCGTCCCTGATCATCATTAAACTGGCGGCAATCCGGACTCGCGGCGCCACTGGTGTAGATTGATTCATTGCAAATTTTGTCAAAATTGGCGCGTTCATCCAGCGTCCTATAAAAATAGGCTGGCCCGGCTAACTGGCCCGGCCCGCCTGGCTCGGCCGCGAGCTTGTAGGTTTTAAGCTGGAAACCGCTGTCCGAACCTTCATAGGTAATAAAAGTTTTCGCGGTGTCGGCGGCTTTATTAAGCGCGGGCAAAACGCACGGGCGCAGATACGAAAAATAATCCACCTGCTCTCCCCCGCCGCCGCTGACCGCGTTTAAATTGGTAAAGCCGCTGCAGCCGCTGTCCGCTTCACTGCAGGCTTGGCCAGATGAGGGCACAATATACGCCACGGGCTCGCCGGCCGAATAATTGGACGGCATTTCGCGGTACGCGTTATAACCCACGCACTTAGCGTCGCAGACATCACCGCCGAGAGTAGTGGGATTGGGGTTGAATTTGCCCGGAATGGGCAGGCCGCCGCCGCTCGCCGGGGTGTACAAATTACAGCCGACTTCATCTGGCGCGCACACGCCGGCGTAGTTGGCGCACAGCGGGCTTCCGGGTATTTTTTCTATGTCAACAATCGTCTTGGGCCAATCAATGATAAAATTATTCGGGTCGGTGTCATAACAGCCTAAATAATCTGGGGCTTTTTTAAAGTAGCGCGTCTGGCCGGTTGAGGACGCGATTTGAAACGCGCTGCACCCGGCCGCGGCCGCGCTGCAGGCGCTTTCGGAAATGTTGCCGTTAAAGAATATGCCATTATTCAACCCCGTGCCGTTATTAATCCCCGGCCCCTGCCAGGCGCCGCTGTTATTTTGCGTTAAACTATAAAAAGCGCAGCCCACATTTTCGGCCGTGCAACCACCCGTGTCAATACTGCGGTAGACATAGTGAGCGCTTTGGCCCGTGCGGGCGTTAGAAAAATTCCGACAGGTGCGGAACGGGGCGTCGCAGGTTTGCGCCGCCGCGCCAAAATTCCAGGTATTTTTTTCGCGCGCGCAGTAGCCATAAGTGGCGCAGGAGCCATCGGCGTTATAACTCACGCAGGTAGACAAGTCAACGCATTCTTCCAAACGGTCGGGACTGCCGGCGGCTAAGGTGACGGGCCCGGGCACCAAGGCATTACAGCGGCTGGCCGGCGCTTTCAGCACCCAATTGGGGTCAATTAAATGGCAGAACGGCTTGCTGGGATCAGGGATAACTTGGCCGTTCACAATCTTGCAATCATTAAAGCCTTTTACCACGTCCGCCAGCTTCCAGGGCTTGTCTGGATTGCTGTTTTGGGCGGCAATTTCAAAACCCAGGGGCAGAATGCGGGTTTGCCGTAGAACCTGGAGATTGGAATAGCAATACGCGCCCTGGCAGAAACTCCGGTCGCTATTTTCGGGCCGGCTGGGTGGAATTAACTGCCACTCGCCGTGAAGCCAATGATTTTTGGAATCAAGCGCCTCTTTAATGGTGGCGGGAGCGCCGCCTTCGGCTTGGCGCACGCCAGTGACCATATCATCGTCCATGCGGCAATTATACAGCCCGGGATTATCCGTACAACTGGACAGCTGGCCAACCAAATCATACTGTTCCACTGGTTTTACCGTGACTGTCAAAAAACTGCTAAACAATTCTTGGGCCGCGCGGCGCCCGCCGAGGACGCCAGAGGCTTCATAGCTGGCCACGCCGCCAGCCCCCTGCTTGCACTGCTCGCCGCCATAATCGCCCACGCAAATGCCAAAGGGCAAAACGCCTTTTTCTTGGTAATTTTTGGCCATGGTAGATACCAGGCTGTTTAGGAAGATGCTTAGGATGGTTGGCAAAACTTGAATATCACCTTTCGAGAGCAGAGCCGAGATTTGCGCTTCATCTTTTTCCTGCTGGTCGCCGGGCGTGTTTTTTTCAAAATCTTTTTTAATAATGCCAGCCGGCGTTTTAATTTGCCCGGAAATCAAGCTGGTTTTGGGCAAATACCCCTGGCCTTCCAGACGCTGGAGCTGTTCGCCGATTTGCTTCGCGGCCACCGTGTCCTGAATAAACTGCATGGAATCCAGCTGTACGCCAAAGTCGCTCTGGCTAGGGTTTTGTATGGCCAGGTTGAATTGCTGGGTTAAGCTTTGCCCGGTACTGTTAAATTTGCTTTTCCAGGTATCTTCGGAAAACCAATTTTTAGAAAATTCCGACCAGCTGCAGGCCGGGCGTTTTTGCCCGTTTTTAAGGGCCCCGCCGCCGCCCAGGCCCGAGAGCCCGGGCAAACGCAAGCCGACTTTAAGGGCCAAATCGGTTTTAATATCCGGAATTTTACACAGGTTAAAGCCGGGCCCGGCAATATCTTTGCTTAAAGATTCAATCGCGCTGCCAAACGCTTCGTCGCCCACGTTTTGCATGTAATCGCCAAAGTTTTTTACCTGGGCAAACGGCGTTTCGCCTTTGCCGCCCGAGGCCAGCCACACGGCGCTGTCATAGGCCACTTTGCGTATGGCGTAGGAAACCAAACGCACCACGGCGTTTAAGACCGCCGTTTTAACGATTTCCCAAATGGTGTCTAAAATACCTTTGGTTTTATCGGGGATGCTCTCGAGAACAGTGACCGGAATACCAGCGTGAGCTGGAGTTACTAAAGACAACGAACCAACCAAGCTCGTAAAGGCTGTCAGCGGTATAAGCAGTAACAAAGTAAGTTTTTTGAACCACTGAGGCATAGTTTTCAGCTAAACCGTTTCAAGTTCACTATTGTCATCCTGAACCCCGCACATGCGGGGTGAATGATCTCTGTCCGTTTCAATTGCTCAATTGCTCCATTGTTCCTGATTGATTGGACAGAGATTATTCGGTCGCTGCGCTCCCTCAGAATGACAATTTATCTCGCTTTAAGATTAGTTAATCCACCAATCATTTGCAAATTTTGCATAGTGGAGGTGCTTTGCAAAACTTCCGCCACCAGGCCCATTAAATCTTGATCCGAAACTTTATTCAGCAGTTTGGGATCCGCGCCTGAATTTATTAAAAGCTGGCGAACCTGCGCCGGATCGCTAAAGGTTTGCAAAAGATCCGGCGGGGGCGTTCCTGGGTTTGGCACCGACACCGCTACAGTTGAAGATCCGCTGGTTGGCACCGCGCCGCCGCTCGTTATGGGGTTGCCGCAATCCTGCCCCTTGGGACACAGCGCGAGCCCCTTGGCAATCACCTCTTTATCGCTCAGGCCATAGGAAAAAGTGTCGTATAAATAAGGAGAGGTGCCATAGACGTAAAGTTCGTCGAAATCTGTTAAGCCATCGTGATCAGTATCGCGAAAACGCAGGGCGTCAATGGTGTTTACTTGATCTTTAATGTTCAAGGCAACTTTATTATTGAGCGCGAACGGCGCGTACATGGTGTTGCGTATCTGCAGGACTCCAAGACCAACAGTGAGTACGGCAAAAATCAGGAGGAGGATAAAACCAACCTTCTGCTCTTGGGTTAGACCAGCTATAAGACTTTTTCCCGCCTGCTCGCCTGGCATAAGATAGGGCTAGGAGACTAGCCTGTCATCCTGAACCCCGCACATGCGGGGTGAATGATCTCTGTCGGTCGTTAATTTGGCCAATTGGGACAGAGATTCTTCGCTTTGCTCAGAATGACAATGTTAATAGTATACCATAAACTTACGATGTCTATAAGTGGATAAACCGCCACTAGTTGAAAGTTTGTAAAGTTATCAAGTTTATAAAGTCGAAACACCATTTCATTCTTTATAAACCTTACAAACTTTGAACTTTATAAACCAACTCTTTCCACTGTTCCACACTCAATTCCTGCGCCCGGGCGGTGGGAGCCAGTCCTAATTCTACAAAAATAGCTTGGAGCGTGGCTTTATTCTTTTTTCCGACCAGCGGTTCTAGATTTTTAATAAGGAGCTTTCGCTTTTGCGCAAACCCAGCCTTGACGATTTTGAAAAAGAAAGCGTCATCGCGAGCCTCCCGCACTGCGGGAGGCGTGGCGATCCCTTCGTTTACAGAAGCTCCTAAACCAGGGGGATTGCCGCGTCGCTGCGCTCCTCGCAATGACACGCGTATCACCGCCGAATCTACTGCCGGGCTTGGCCAAAACGAACTCCGCGGAACAATCTGGATAATTTTCGCGTCGGCATAATATTGCACACTAATGGAGAGAAGAGACATTTGCCCCGGCCTCGCACAAATGCGCTCGGCCACTTCCTTTTGCACCATTAAAATCATTTCGGTAGGGGGATGCTCGGCTTCCAGAAAGAGCCTGATGACGGGCGAGGTGATTTGATACGGCAAATTCGCCACCACTTTATAGTTTTGAACTTTCAACTTTGAACTTTCAACTTCACGCAATACATTCCCCCACACAATTTCTAAATTTCTTAATTCTTCATTTTTCATCTTTACTTCTTCCCAGTACTTCTGCAATTTCCTCTCTATCTCAAACGCCACTACTTTTTTTACTTTGGAGGCTAGGGCAACGGTCAATGTTCCAAACCCCGGCCCAACTTCAACCACCGTATCGTTTGCGGATAGATTTGCCGCGACAACAATATCTTCAATTACTTTTTCATCAATTAAAAAATTCTGCCCGTATTTTTTACTGGGGCGCAAACCGTATTTTTGGCAGAGGTGGAGGAGATGGTCGGGATTGAAAAGATTCGGCATAACTTTGTTGTCATTTCGACCGAAGCGAAGCGGAGTGGAGAAATCTCTTGGCTAGTTACAAGGGATTCCTCGGCTTCGCTCGGAATGACAATTGTCTAAATGATTACCGCACCCTGACGAATAATTTTTAGCTCATTTCCGATTACGCTCACAATTGTGGTCGGAGGGTTGCGGGGCAGTTCGCCATAATCCAAAATTATATCTGGCTGTGTTTCTCTATTTTTAAACTGTTTAATTATTTCCTCTGCACTATAGACATCTCCAGCGTCAGCAATATTCGCGGACGTGGCCACGAGTGGCCGCCCTAGTTTTTCGGTTATGGATTTTAGGAGCGGGTGCGCGGTAACGCGAACAGCGACAGTGTTATCTTTTGAGACGACACCGGTGGCCAATCCTGACAAGACCACTCCTCCTGTCCCCTCCTTAAAAGGAGGGGAGGAATCGGCGTCCCCTCCCCTTTTAAGGGGAGGGTAGGGAGGGGTCTCGCTCGCAGCCGCGGCACTCAACTTTTGCTCAATATTCCAATTAATATCCTTTAACACTCCGTCCAAATTACCAAAAATATCAACATTGTTATATCGTAAAACTCTATAGCCATTCTCTTCTAGCCATTTTTGACGATTACGATCCCGGATAATATTATCGTCTTCGACAAAATGAATATCGCCATCTACCTCAATAATCGTTTTAGTGTCTGAATGATAAAAATCCACGATATACGGGCCAATGCCGTGCTGTCGTCTAAATCGCAAACCGCCGAGTCTTTTTAGCCGCAACTCCTGCCAGAGAATCTTTTCTGCCTTAGTTTTGTTTTTTCTTAATTCACTCCGATTATTAATTGTCCTAACAAATCCTAGGATCCTTTTACCATCGATGCGAGACCACTCCTCCTGTCCCCTCCTTAAAAGGAGGGGAAGAATCGTCGCCTCCTCCCCTTTTAAGGGGAGGGTAGGGAGGGGTCTGGCCGCGCCAACAATAGTAAGCGCCCCCGGCCAGTGTTTGGTTGAAATTTTTTCTAAGAAATCATTCCACACCACATATTTTTTCGCCATTTCAATATTTGGGACAACCACCAGGAGCGGTTTATCGCTTTTGCGCCCTTTGATTGTAAAAATCCTATCAACAGCGGCTTGATTCGTAGCATCACACCCCAGGCCATACGACGTTTCGGTGGGAAACACCATTGTTTTACCGTCCAAAAGGTCAACGACGATTTGAGCGAGGTTGCATTCGGTCAAAACTAACATACAAATAAATCAGGAGAAAAGCCCATCATAATCGTTATCAAGTAGCATTTTTAAAAAATGTTTTAAAATTACCAGTCGTTGCGCCGATGGTTTGCTTTTATAAAAATCACCCGCCCACAGAAACTGAAATAACGCGCACCCTCGCACTGCTACTTTAATAAGTTCGTTTTCGCGTATGGCATCATACTCGCTTTTGCCATAGGACTCTCGATAGCTCTGGGGGGCGCACTTAATTATGTCTTTACGGAATTGCCCATCTTTAGGGCCGCCATAATAATAACATGACATGCAAATCGCGTTTGCGACATCCGTGAGGCGGCAATCAAACTGTGCCCAATCAAAATCAAACACGCCCACAATTGTATTGCCATTAAAATGAACATTCCCCAGGTGCCAATCAAAATGAACCACTTGCTTACGGAGCGCGTCGTACTTAGTTTGTATAAATTGTTCTTTGGTTGCGGAAAAAAATGACAAAATATTTTTACGATTCTTAACCAGCAAATTTTTCCCGGCAGACGCGGGCATGGTGCGGACTATTTTTTGAAACTGGCGTGGACTCCTCTGTACATGCCACCACAAGGTGTGGCTGCCCGTATTGGGCTCACGAATAAAATATTTTGTTGCTTTGCTAAACTCGGCGATCATTTTGAAAAACGCATCCACGCGTGGTTTGGTAAACCGTGACACATCGTTCCAACTGCCAACAATTTTCCCTGGCAAAAATTCTTGTACCGTAAAAAGTGATTTGTTTAACCGTGTAATAGTTTGGTCGTACTTATTGCGGATTGCGCGCGGCGCCAGTTTAAAACCGTGTTTTGGCAGATAGGCCAATAACTTTTGTTCAAATCGCAAATGCTCGAGCGTGGTCTGCGCGCTTGATTTGCGGAGCACCCATTTTTTATTGCCGTCAAAAATAAAGTATGTTTCATTCACCACTCCCACGGTATCTTTCACCGCGCGGAGATGCTCTCCTTTAATTCTGTACATAGCAAGCACCGCTAAAATTTCTGGTTTTACTTTCGCAAACATACTAAGCTACTTTTTTATCCACCGCAAATACGCCTCGCTCAGCGGAAGTAAATCCCCCTTAGAGGAACACGAGTTTTTTCAGGCATATTTTAAAATTTTCCACTTTCTAATTTTTTAATGCTCACATTTCCGA
>JAHFHV010000054.1 GCA_023246725.1 Candidatus Magasanikiibacteriota bacterium
TACAACGGCCCCTTAGGCGACGCACCCCCGGTTCCAAATGATACCATTGCCCTAGCCATTATTGCCCCCACCGACAAACGCGCCATGATTGAACACATGAGCGAGTGCAAAAGCCGCGGCATTCCGGTGCTGTTTGACCCGGGCCAGCAAATTACCGCCTTTGCCGATATTGAACTAAAGCATCTTATAAGCCAAAGCTACTTTGTTATTGGCAATGATTACGAAATTAAATTACTGCAAGACAAGACCGGTTGGACCGCTCAAGATATTTTAAAAGAAGCCAAAGTACTTATTACTACCCTGGGCGAACGAGGCTCAATTATTACCACGAGCGAAGGCGAAACCATCGAAGTCGCCCCCTGCCCCCCTGCGTCCGTAGATGACCCGACCGGCGCCGGCGATGCCTTCCGCGCGGGCTTCTTGGTTGGGTACGAAAAAGGCTTGCCCCTTAAAACCTGCGCCCAAATGGGCAGTGTCGCCGCAAGTTACGCGATTGAGACGTACGGCACGCAAGAGCATGCGTTTACGAAAGAGGAGTTTGGGGAGAGGTATAAAAAAACGTATGGTGAAGAATTAATTTTAAAATAAGAACCGACCTATGTTTCTGAAAGAAATTAAATTAACCGATCTTCCTCCTGGTAAAAAATATCATATACTGGTGCCGATTGGATCAACCGAACAACATGGGCCGTATATTCCTTTTGGGACTGATACCTACATGACTGAGGCTGTGGTAAAAGAAATAGATACACTTTTTCCTGAACTTCTTATACTCCCAATATTAGAATACTCCTGTTCCAAAGAACATGAAGGATTTTTAGGGACACTTTGGCTTGAAGAAGAAACTATCAAACATATTTTCAATGACATTTGCTCATCGATGGAAGCCATCGCTTCTTCAATTATTTTCTTTACTGAACATGGCGGAAATATGCACGTGATCCGAGATTTTTTCGCTGAGAAAAATTCTGCTTTCAACTCCATACCACTGCACCATTTAATTACAGATGATGCCGAAATAGACCGTGTTGCCGCAGAAATAATACATGGACCAGTTGATGGTCACGCTGGTAATTCAGAAATTTCGTTGATGTTATCTCTACATCCTAGCCTTACTGTCATACCAAAAAAAGACGACCCAAAAACTCCGGTAAATTGGACTTTGCACCGACTAAAAGATCAGAGTAGCGACGGGATCGCTGACCCTCATCCGGAATGGATTGTAAATAAAGAGCTTGGGGATCTGCTGGTTAAAGTAATGAAAGAAAGCACCGTTAAAAATCTTAAAAAAATTATTGCTAAATAAAAAACTATGCAAAATGATTTCAAAGTCGCCGACCTTGCCCTCGCCGCCTGGGGCCGCAAGGAAATAATTCTCGCCGAAAAAGAAATGCCCGGCCTGATGAGCTTGCGCAAAAAATAGAGGTTGTGGATAAAACAAACTTTCCATATTGACAAAATACAAAATATCTGATAATATATACTTATAGAATACAAAATATCTGATTACCCTTATGCCTGGCTTCCCCCGTACGGTAACTAATCAAGCTAAAAAACTGCTTAACAACGCAGAAATCCTGCTGTTTATTGGCGCCCGGCAAGCCGGCAAAACCACTATTCTAAAACAGTTAGAAGAAGTCGTCAAAACCGAAAATCTAGGACAAGGGTTTTACGCGACGCTGGAGGATCCGGATGTTTTGGGGCAACTTAATGCCTCGCCCAAAAATATCTTTCGCCTGTTCCCGATTGATCTTAAAGCCAAAACTTTTTTATTTCTTGATGAAATTCAGTATTTATCGGATCCCTCGCATTGTTTAAAATATCTCTATGATGCCTACGCCGGAAAAATTAAGCTCTTGGTGTCGGGGTCATCAGCATTTTATATTGATAAAAAATTTACCGACTCCATGGCCGGACGCAAACGAATTTTTCCCGTACGGACACTGTCATTTTCTGAATTTTTGTGTTTTAAAAACGAATCTGGCCTGGCCACCGCTTTAAGCCAGCCGCTCGCTCTGCTCGACAACGACGCCGTGGAACGATATTATAGGGAGTACGTGATATACGGCGGCTACCCGCGCGTGGTGTTGGCCCCCGGCAACGAAAAAGCCGCCATGCTGCAAGAAATTGCCTACTCCTACATAAAAAAAGATATTCTGGAGGCCCGCGTTAAAAAAGATGAATTATTTTTTAAGCTCTTTAAACTGTTAGCCGCGCAAACCGGACAATTAGTAAACGCATCGGAACTCTCCACGACGCTGTCGGTGTCAAAAACCGCCATTGACCATTATCTCTACGTGATGCAAAAGTCCTGCCACGTGCGGCTGGTAAAACCATGGTTTAACAACGCTCGCAAAACGCTCACCAAAATGCCAAAAATATATTTTTATGACACCGGCCTGCGCAATTTTTTTACCGGCAGTTTTGACAGCCTCGACATCCGCCCCGACCGCGGCGCGCTCCTCGAAAACGCCGTCTTCCGCCAGCTCTTGGAATGCGAGTCGGAAGAAAATATCAATTTTTGGCGCACCACCGACCAGCATGAGGTTGATTTTGTTGTTAACGCCAAACAGGCGTATGAAGTAAAAATGAATTCCGCCGAATTCAAATCCAAAAAATATGCCCGCTTCCGCGAGGAGTTTCCCAGCATCCCGCTGGCGCTTATTTCATTAAACGCAAAAACTGAAGCCGCTGATGTGGCTATTAAAAAACCCTGGGAACTACACGCGTAAAACCTACGGCACGCAGGAACACACCTTTACCAAAGAAGAATTTGGAGAGAGGTATGAGAAGACGTATGGTGAAAAGATTGGTTTGTAGGGGACTTGACAAGATATATCATAAATGATATAATAATTTAAGATTAAACAGACGTAACAGTTTTCAATATCCCCCCACTATCCTCCCCCTAAAAGGGGGAGGAGGCGAGAGCGAGCGCATCGCTTCGTTGGCTCTCTCCCCTACATTAGGGGAGAGACACAGAGAGGGGTATCGTCAACCAAATCGTGAATATGCCCGCAGATATTATTACATACAACCGAACGTACTTGCACAGCCCTGAATTTAAGCGCCTCCTACTTAAAATTGCTCGTCAAATTTTACAACTCCGCAAACACAAAAAAATGTCCCAGCAAACGCTCGCCAAAAAAATTGGCACCACCCAGAGCAACATTGCCCGCATGGAAGCCGGCAACCAAAATTTTTCTTTGGCGACGCTTGGTAAACTGGCCAACGTGTTTGG
>JAHFHV010000003.1:0-31845 GCA_023246725.1 Candidatus Magasanikiibacteriota bacterium
GACTTCGGTCTTTTTGTTACTGGCCTGAAAATGGTTAGTTCGCGAAAGCGGGCGAAGCAATTTTCATTGGCAGTAACAACCCGCCTCTGGCGGGGTCACATTAGTGCTGTTAAGGCCATGAATCCCTTGTGGTTCATGGTTAAACAAGACTCACCGTCATTGGTGAGTTTTTTGTCTCCCGACTTGATTTTTTTATTCAATTTGGTATACTTGCATTTGTCCAAAATTTAAAGTAAAATAGCGGGCGGCTAGCTCAGTTGGTTAGAGCGTCACATTGACATTGTGAAGGTCACAGGTTCGATTCCTGTGTCGCCCACTCGTCCTCCGCCTCGACTGAGTCGGGCTTCGGACGACAAGCAAGCAAAAAAGCTAAAGGGCCTGCCCTTCGTAGCTTTAGCGAAGAAGGGCGTGTAGCTCAGATGGTTAGAGCGCGTCACTGATAATGACGAGGTCCCAAGTTCGATTCTTGGCACGCCCACATATGTATTTTGCCTACGTGTTAGAAAATTTGAAAGGCAATCATTACACCGGCAGTACTGATGATTTAGACGATCGTTTACAGATGCACAATGATATAACTCTAGAGAAAGCTCGTTTTCACAGAACTACGTACAAAAAAGGCCCGTGGCAAATAATTTTTACCAAAGAGTTTGCAACAAGAATAGAAGCAATGAAATTTGAAAAATTTTTAAAGACCGGAAAGGGTCGTGAGTGGTTAGAGCGCGGTCGCCTAGGCGACTTATGACGAGTTCCCCTCGCCGTGGCGAGCGATTCTTGGCACGCCCACTAAAATATCTTGACGGTACCGAGTCGTTGATTTATAGTTAAAGAAGATCAGAAGCTTCACATTCATTAACGAACAAAATTAATTCACATAATATTTTTATCTATGTCGGAAAAATATACTCCGGAGGACATGCTTCTTAAGCCTGAATTCGTCGTTCCGGAGCTGCACGAACTCATGGCTGATATGCCAAATGTTGATCCGTGGTTGGCACAAGCCTTTGAAAAGTTGCGCGCTTCTAATTTCTTTCTTAGTCGTGTTAAGGCTATGGGACTATTGTCGCGGCTTTATTCTCCATCTCATGACGCCCCTCCTGCCGATTTGAAGAAGTATGATAAAGCGTTAGTCGCAACAGGTTTTAGCCCGTTGAGCCAACGAATTAAGGAGTGGGCGTTGCGCTTTACCCAAGAGCAGCGAATAAAAATTGCCTTGGCCGCCGCCGGTAAAGCAAATGATTTGTATGATGATTTAGACTATTTAAATAATTTATACGATGTAGAAAAAGATGGCGATGCCGAGGAGGCGCGTGAGAAGCGCATTTTACGATGGTTGCACCAAAGAGATGACCTAGAGTCAGTTGGTCAAATTTTTAAAATTATGGGGCTCACAAGAAAAGAAAGTATTGCAGAAGACGACGAACACGACGAAGACGACGAACACGACGAACAAAGCGCCTTGGTTTCTTTTGAAAGTGCTGTAAGCTTAATTGACGAAGAAGCTCCGCAACAGGACGCGTTCCAAAGGCCCTTTGATGACGATCGTTTATCTGCTGTATCGTGGCAAGAACCAGAATCGTGGTGGGGAAGCCGGGCTGAAGGTGTCTGGAAAAAACAGCATTAAACTAATCGGTAAGGATTGGACCAATAAAACAGGCCACCCGGTCTGTTTTAGGCTTTAAACTATGCAAGCATTTGTGGAAAAATTAGTGTTTGGTGGGCAGGGGATGGGCCGTCTTGATGACCGTGTTGTTTTTGTTACCGGCGGATTCCCTGGTGAAACCGTTGAATTTAATATTACCAAACAAAAGAAAAATTTTATAGAAGGCACTGTTACCAAAGTCATCAACCCTTCGCCGGATCGAATTGCGCCAGTTGATGACCATTGTATGTCCTGTTCACCGTGGCAGACACTGTCATATGAGGCGGAAAACAAGTGGAAAGTAGAAATTGCCAAAGAAACATTTCGTCGTTTGGCCAAGCTCGAATTACCCGATCTAACGATTGAATCGCCGAGCGAACAGTACCACTATCGTAATAAAATGGAGTATAATTTTTGGATTGAATCTCCCACCACCCCCGGCCTTGCGGCCGACCCCTCCTCGGGCAGGAGGGGAGATCAATTATTTTTTGCATTTCACAATCGTGGCACGCACACCCTGCGCCCCATTGGCGAATGTGCGCTCGCGTCCCCCGAAATAAACGAAGCAGGGGAGCGAGTGCTCCAGTTCTTGAACAGGAATAAAGTGCCGCGGCGTTCGCTGAAAAGCGCGATTATTCGAAGTGATGGAGCGGGCCACAGCGCGATTGCGTTGTTTATAAAGGATAAGTTGGAATTATCCGCGAGAGAGCTTTTATCGGAAAAAACGCTCGGCGTCCAAGTGTATTTGTCTGATTTTCGCTCACCAGCCTCAGTGCCAACGGAACTTTTGACTTCAGTTGGACAGAATTATTTAGAATCAAGCGTGTCTGACGTGAAGTTGCGTTTCGGTCTGTTAAGTTTTTTTCAAATCAACCCGCCTATTTTTGAAAAAGTCATTGCGGCCATGCGCCCATTCGTCAAAAACGAAAACGTCGTTGATTATTATTCCGGCGTTGGGGCCATTGGGCTGTCTCTGGCACACGAGGCTGCGTCCGTCACTCTGGTAGAAGAAAATGGCGAGGCCGTGGAATTGGCCAAGCACAATATTCAAACTAACAAAATCAAAAACGCCACGGCCTTTCAAGCGCGGGCCGAAGCCAGCCTCGACTATATACAAGAGGGGAGTACCGTGATTGTTGACCCGCCGCGCACCGGACTCCACGCCGCTGTTGTGGAAAAAATCCTGGCCGTTAAACCCAAACGCCTTATCTATCTATCCTGTGGCATTGACACGCAAGCACGGGATTTGGCTCTGCTTGGGGCAGAATATAGTCCGGTTTTCTCTAGGTTATATAACTTTTTCCCCCGTACGCCGCACATTGAGGCGCTCTGCGTGTTAAAGAGGCGGCATTAATCATTCTATTGACTTACAACAATAGAAAGAGTAATTTATAGATACCATTTGTTGTATTTGCCAATATGTTTCAAGAAAAAGAAAAGTATTTCAATTGGCTTAAAATTGAATTGGAAAATTATTTTAAAGACATGCCCAGTGTCCAAGTATTTTTGTTTGGCGGCGCCCTGCGGCATAAAAAGTTTAATGATGTTGATGTTGCGATTGGCGGGAAAATAGACGATGGCGATGTTATCCGCCTCAAAGCGCTCTTTGAGGCGTCGACGTTTCCTTATGTCGTCGATGTTATCAATTTTAATCGCGCGAGCGATAAATTTAAACATAATGTGATGAACCACCCCATTATATGGATCAAGCGTTAAAAGATAAGCGAGAAGATTTTACCAAGGCGCTTCTGCTATTGGCTGAAGTTTTAGCCAAAGATGTGGCCAACGATATTTTTATGCGCGCCGCCGCGGTGAAACATTTTGAAATGTGTTTTGAGCTTTGCTGGAAGACGGCCAAAGAGTTTGTTCTCTCCAAGTTCGGCGATAACATTCTTTCACCGAAGGAAACATTTCGCGCTCTGCAAAAATACGGGGCAATTGGGGCAGAAGAAACCGAACTCATGCTAAAAATGGTGCAGGATCGCAATCTTACGGCGCATACCTATGAAGAAGAATTTATTACCGCCCTCGCCGCCCGGCTTCCCGAATATTATCAGGCGATGCGCGCGGTAGAAGCAGCGGTGAGAGTTTGAGAGAAATTTTTCACCTCGCCAATGCCGGATTTAGATTGACAGTTAAGGGGGCGTCCCTCAGGGGGCGTCCCTCATTTGCTAAATTCATTAAAAAGGTGTAAGCTACTCTATGAAACCAAGATATCCCCAGTGGGATAATTTTGGTCTTTCAAAGAAATGAAAGCTCAAATAATACTATAAACAAAAATCACCCCCTCACGTTATAGCTACAAATCCCGATTTGTAAAACTATGTCAGACGAAGAAAGTCAAAAACAAGACAATAAAATTAACAAAGCCTTGCGCGGCGTTGGACTCTTTATTTTAGAAATAATCAAGATTGGTGTTTTGGCCGGTATCACCATTGCTTTTGTCCGGTATTATTTATTTAAGCCGTTCTACGTTAAGGGGGCAAGCATGGAGCCTAATTTTTATGATCACGAATATTTAATTATTGACGAACTCACCTATCGCTTCCGCCTCATTGAACGCGGCGAGGTAATTGTGTTTCGCTATCCCAATAATCCTAAGGAATATTTTTTAAAGCGCATCGTCGGCCTCCCAGGGGAGCGCGTTAAAGTAAACAATGGCCACATTACTATTTATAACGACGCGCACCCGGAAGGGGTACAAATTCAAGAATCATATTTATCTCCTGATCTGCAAACCGTGGGTGAAAAAGTAACCGTGCTCGCAAGCCATCAATATTTTGTCTTGGGCGACAACCGCCCCAACAGTTTTGATTCGCGCCGCTTTGGCCCCATAGACCGGAGCGCGATTGTGGGGCGGGCGTGGCTCCGCGGTTGGCCAGTAAATCGGATGCAAATTTTTTCCGCCCCTTCATTTAACCTTTAATCTAACATGGATGTTTTTCAACACGGATACGCGGATGAACGCGGATTATAACGAATACGCAGATACGACCGTATCACCTATCATCCGCATATCCGTAAATCCGCGAAATCTGCGTATCCGCGTATGTTAATTTTATGAAAAAGACTAAAATGAAAACCTCTAAACCATCCAAAGCGCCTAAGGCCGACAAAAAACCTGCGCCAGCCCCTGCTGACCTAAATGTCGCCGTATCAGGAAAACCTAAAAAAACCTACGCGCTGATTCGCGGCATGCACGACATTTTGCCCAAGGATGAAAAATATTGGAAAGCGCTGTACCACGCCGCCGAAAAATTGGCCGAGCATTTTCAGTATGGCCGCATTGACACGCCGATACTCGAAGAAGTCGGCCTCTTCATCCGCTCCGTTGGCCGCGGCACGGATATTGTTGATAAAGAAATGTACGTGTTTGAAGACCGCGATGGCAGTAAAGTCGCCTTGCGCCCCGAACCAACGGCTTCAATTATGCGGGCCTACATTCAGCACGGCATTTGGAACATGCCGCAGCCGTTTAAGGTGTGGACGTGGGCGCCGATGTTTCGCCACGATCGCCCCCAGGCCGGTCGTTACCGGCAATTTCACCAGGTTGATTTTGAAACGATTGGCGCCAAAGACCCAGCCGTGGACGCCGAACTGATTTTAGTGGCCTATAATTTTTTTCAAGATCTTGGTCTCCCCGTGGAAATTCACATCAACAGCCTAGGCACTCCCGAAGACCGCGAGCGCTACATTGCCGAATTAGTTACCTATTATAGAAGCAAACGGAGCTATTTGTGCGAAGACTGCCGCCAGCGTATAACTAAGAACCCGCTCCGTCTTTTAGACTGTAAAGAGCCGCAATGTCAGCCGGTAAAAGAAGCGGCGCCGCAACTGATTGACTGGTTGGAAGAATCTTCCAAAAGTTTTTTCATGAAAGTTTTGGAATATCTGGATGAGCTTAGCATCCCCTATATTCTAAGCCCGTACTTGGTGCGCGGCTTGGATTATTATACGCACACCGTATTTGAAGTGTATACCGTTGTTCCCGAAATGCCTCCTAAAGAAGGCTCCGCGCAAGCGCCGCCCAGCGCCCAAAGCGCGCTGGGCGGCGGCGGCCGGTATGATTTATTAGCCGAAGATTTGGGCGGTAAGCCAGCCCCGGCCGCCGGGTTTGGCATAGGCATTGAACGGGCGGTTTTGGCCTTAAAACACTACGCGGAAACTAATAAAGTTAAAGTCCCCAGTCCCGCTCCGCACATATTTTTTGCGGAGCTCGGCGATGATGCCAAACGCCGCGCCCTCCGCCTCATTAACCAGCTCCGCGGCACCGGCATTCGCTTGGCATTTAATTTTCTTAAAGGCTCGCTTAAAAATCAGCTGGAATTGGCTAATAATCTTAAGGTGCCCTATGTGGTCATTTTGGGTCAAAAAGAAGTGCAGGATGAAACGATTATTTTGCGCGATATGGAATCGGGCGTCCAGGAAATTATTGACCAAAAAAAGTTGGAAGCCACGCTTAAAAAGAAACTGGCCAGCGCGTTCGAAACCGAAAGCGTGTCTGCCGTTGTGTAAGTTTGACGAATGTGGTCAAAACCCCTATAATATAATAGCAAGAAACTGTTAATTTTTAATTTAATCCTGGCGTACAGGCATAATCCGTAAATCTGGATTATCCGTATATCCGGATTATATTTTTTGAAAGCGAGGTGAACTCTGTGAGTGAAATCAAACGCAAGAAAAACGAATCATTCGAAGCTTTTATGCGCCGCGTTAAAAAACGTTGGCAGCAATCCGGTAAAATTCTGCAAGTAAAAAAGATTCGTTTCTACGAAGGCAACAAGAGCAAGAATGTTCGTAAAAAAAGCGCGCTCCACCGTCTGGCTATGGCCAATAAAATTGCGTATCTTAAAAAAATTGGCCGCCTGCCGGAGGAATTGGCCAAACCGCGAAATAGACGCTAAGTCCGCTTCGGGTTCATTATTTTCCATTGTCCCATGCTTCAATGGAGTAGTAACCACCATTATAGTAAAAAAATATCTCTCGCTAGCCTCAGCGCCTTTATTTTTATTGCGTTGGGGTGGTTGCTTTTAGCGCCTCCGGGGGTGGCCTTAGCGCAAAGCCAGGCCGACCCGGGGAGCGAGCTGAATCAAGGGCTAAACGTTATTCAAGCGCCCTTGGGCCTTCCCAACACCGACATCCGGGTGATTATCGCGCGCATCATTCGAGTGGCGCTAGGGCTCCTCGGCATCGTGCTCCTGGTAATTATTTTGTACGGCGGCTTTTTATGGATGACGGCCGGTGGCAACGAAGAGCAGATTGGCCAGGCTAAAAAAGTCATGACCAATGGCGCCATTGGCCTGGCCATTATTTTAAGCGCCTATAGCATTGTCCTCTTTATAATGCGTCTTTTGGGTATTGGCGGCGGGCCCTTGGGGGGGCCTGGCGTATTAGCGCCTCCGGCGCAAAATTTTGCCGGGAGCGGCGCTTTGGGAGGCATTGTGAAAGATCACTACCCAACGCGCAATCAAATTGACGTGCCGCGCAATACCAAAATCGTAATCACTTTTAGGAAACCCATTTTGCCCAGCAGCTTGGCTAATAATACTAACAACAGTAAAGATGGAGGAGGCAAGGAGATTTTTGGCGATTGCGTGCCGCAAGGACAGAACATTAATTGGGAAACCGATTGCGACGCGCTTGATCTAAATGCTATTAGCGTTCGCCGCGCCGATACCGGGGAGATGATTCGGGGGGCGGCCCTCCTCGCGAGTTATGAAACCAATAAAGTATATACTATTGTCATCCGCCCCTATGATTATTTGGGCAGTGCGAGTGAAAATATTGGCTATGCCGTGCGTTTAACCAAAAATATCAAGCTCGATGACGCCCCCAACGGCAATCCATCGGCCTTTAATGCCCAGGCGCTGGGCAATGATTATTACGAATGGAAATTTACCTGCGGCACTGCGCTTGACCTTACCCCGCCCCGTGTAATGAGCGTGTTTCCAGAAGAGGGAGGCAGTGAAGCCAAAAATAGCGTTATCCAGATTGACTTTAGCGAACCGGTTGACCCGATTGGCCTCCAAGGCAGTTTTAATAATGGCAACCAAAATATCGGCGCCAATAGCTTTGTCTTGGACGGAAACAATATATTTTTACAAAGCGGGGCGAGCAAAAAACCCAGCGGCGTCTTTCGCCTTACCAATGGCTACCGCACGCTGGAATTTACGCCCGACACGCCGTGCGGACTTAACGCCTGCGGCGGGCAAGTATTTTGTTTGCCGGTGTGCGACGGACTAGGGGCGAATTGTAAGCAGGATAATTATAAACTGCTCCTTAAAGCCGCTGAGATAATCAATCCAAAATCGTTTGAAGCCAAGCCGTTTAGCGGGACGGCCGATCTCTCTGGTAATGCCCTGGACAGCCAGCCCTTTGGCTTGCCGCCGAATGTGGCAACGACTACTCCGCCCGTTTTTCCTAAATGGGCAGAGCCGGATAATTTTTTCTGGAATTTTACCATCAAGAATGAAATTGATTTGGCCGCCCCGTTTATTAACAAAATTATTCCCGGGCTGGATGCGCAGTTTATTCCGGCCAAATCCTTGTGGCAGATGACCTTTAACAAGCGCATGCAGATTGAGCCCATGTATAGTATTGACATTGCCGAGCATCCGGCTTCGCAAAACGGGGTGCCGCTGTGCAAGGTTCCCCGGGTGTGGTTTAACGTAAACGGTTCTACCGATACGCGCATGGACCACTGCCCGTTTTTGGATGGCCAGCGCCAGTATTATATGCCGGTAGTCCCGTCCAATATAGAAGACGCCCACTTTAATTGTTTATACCCAGGCAAAGGTCCGGGTGATGATAAAGGCCCCAGGCAAGGCAGTGGTTGGAGCGCCCAGGGCGGAGCGCATTTGTTTGAATCCTTAACCTGCGATGATGCGCGTTCGGAAAATTGCTGTAAAGTTACGAGCAGTACCCCCAAGCAGGATCTGTGTTGCAATGGAATTGTGGATGACAGAAAGGCTACGAAGCCGCAGGAGTGTCTTGATCTAATTAAAAATGATAGCATCCTTTGAAGGGCATGAACAATCTTAAACGTTTCATTCTTTCATTCGCCATCGTCATCACCCTAGGGATCGCGGGTGGATTTTTGGCATTCCACGGCGCGGCGCAGGCGCAAAATTTGCCGCCCGCTGATCTGGGATTGAACAATAATGTTCAAAACGCCATTGGACTTCCGGCCACGGATATTCGCGTTATCGTTGCCAGAATTATCCGTGCCGCTCTTGGCCTCTTAGGCACTGTGGCCCTCGGCCTTATTCTCTACGCCGGCTTTAGGTGGATGACCGCGGGGGGAAACGAAGAAACCATTGCTGAAGCTAAAAAAATTCTCGTTAACGCCACCATTGGCCTGGCGATTATTTTGTCGTCCTTCGCCATCACCAGCTTCATTATTAATAAGTTGGTAGAAGCTACCACCCCAGGCCCGGGGCAGGGTGGTGGCGGCGGGGGTGGCGGCGGGGATAATCCCTATTTCCCCAAAGGCGCTTTTTATATTTCTCAACTCCCAGCGGGCGGCGATGTTTGTATTAAAAATGTCCACCTCTTAATTATTTTTAACCGCAATGTGGCGCTGGATCAAGCATTTAAAGATAATGTGTTTGTAGAAAAAGATGCTGATCCGGGCAAAGCGGTAGCCGGCCTCTGGACCTATGCCCAAAACGCGCATAATGTGGCCGAATTTGTGCCGAGTGGCGCTTGCGGCGATGGCACGGGCGATTGTTTTGAAGCCAATACTAAATATACGCTTAAATTTAAAGACGGCACGAAAATTACCGCCGAAAGCAACCCTAATATTTCGTTAAGTTGTCTGCTGGGCGCCGGATGCAAAAATATTTCCTTTACCACCGGCGACGGCGTGGATCGCAAACCGCCTACGATCACATTTGAAAATCCTCCGCCCGATGATAGTATTCAGCAGGGGGCGCTCGTGCCCGTGAAACTCCATTACACCGATGATTTTGGGGTGCAAAATGTCACGTTGAATGCCGACGGCTTCTTGGTGGGGAGCCAAAGTATTGGCGGCTGTGTAAAAGACGGCACGGCAACCATCAACTGGCCAACCAACGGTTTGCCTTTAGGCAAGCACGCGCTTAAAGCCGTGGATTATGACTGGGCCGCGCAAACCGGCGAGGCTTTGGAAAACGTTACCCTTAAACCCAGCCACTGTTTTAATGGCCTTAAAGACGAAGACGAAACCGGTTTGGACTGCGGCGGGACGTGCGGGGCGTGCGGAGGAGACGCCTGCACGGACAATAGCCAGTGCGGTAGCGGTTTTTGTGAAATTCCCCAGGGTAAAACTCAAGGCGTATGCGTGGATAAAATGCGCATTACCGAGGTGTCGCCTTTGTCCGGCGCGGCGGGCACCTTGGTGAGTGTGTTTGGTTTTTATTTTGGCACCACCCCGGGCCAGGTGTACTTTGCTTCCACCACGAACCCGGGGCTAAGCGATTGGCTGGAAGCGCCGCTCGTGACTAACTGCGGCCTTGGCTTTACCACGTGGACACCATGGCAGATTTTGGTAGTAGCGCCTGGGTTGGCCAATGGCCTTAAAGGCCCCATTAAAGTGGTTACCGCCTCTACCACCGTTAATGGCATCAGTCGTAAATTTACTGACGTAACGAATGATAATTGGGGGTCAAAAATAGACGATTATGAGTTCACCAAACAAACCAGGCCCGGCCTATGCCAGGCCAAGCCGAATAGCCAGGTGGCGGGCGGTAAAATCAGCTTGTTTGGAAAAAATTTAAGCGTCTACAGCAACGCCAACCAGATTTTATTCGGCGCTACCAAGGCTAGCGTTAATCAATTTTTTACCGACAAAAATAACAATGTTCAGCTTAACTGGACTGACTCGCTGATTAACGAAGTGACGGTGCCGAATCTTGATCCGTCCACGCTTGGCGTTAAAGTAGTGGATAAAAACGGCGTGGACAGCAACGGAGTGCGGTTTGTCGTCACGTCCGGAATAAGCGATGACACGCCAATTATCTCCAGCATTACCCCGCAGAAAGGAGCCGGGGGACAATATATTACCATTACGGGCCAGCATTTTGGCGTCACACCAAACCCCACTGGCGTGTGGTTTCGCGAAAATGAACAAGGTCCGGTACTGAACGGCAGTTTCAGTTTTCCCAAAGAATGCGGCGACAGTTTTTGGCGTGATAACCAGATTATCGTAAAATTTGATCCTAGGCTCGGAACCCCGGGCGCCACGTATGCGGTGCAGGTTAACACGGCTAAAAATAAAACCAGCCTGTTTGATAAAAATTTTACCTTTAAGCTGGAAAACGGTTCGCCCGTCCCGGGTATTTGCAAGCTAGATCCAGTGTCCGGGCCGCTCCCCTTGGGTAGAGGCCAGACATTAAAGGCCATCGGCGAATATTTTAGCAACAATCCGGAAGTCTATTTATGGAAATTAGGCGCCTCGCCCACCACCACGGATAATCGCGCGCTCGCCATTTTGTCTGGTTTTTTCCAGCAAGGCGGAGCTGATGTCGCTCTCACCCTGCCCAGCGCTGGTTCTGAAACTGGCCCGGTGATTGTGCACCAGACCGGCGAGCCAAAAGATAAAATCAGCAATCCGTTTAATTTTACCCGCTGGAATTGCGTGCAGAATAATAATGTCTGCACCGAGCTGAACACGCATTGTTGCGCGGCCGGCGGCGACACTGGCCTCTGCAAACCCAATAACGAACTATGTGAAGGCGAAACCAAATCCACCGCCTACATTTGGCGTTTTTCCACTAAAGACATTCCCGAGTTACCCCGCGTCATAGAGCGCTGTGATCAAATTTCCGAACGGGGAGACGCTTTGCCAACTCCGTCTCCCAGCGCACTGTGGGACAGTGCGCTTAACAATCCGGATTCAGGCGATCACCACAACGTGTGCCGGAGCGCGGTTGTTATGGTTGAATTTTCTACCATCATGGATAAAAATTCTATTAGCCAGGCTAAGAACACCGTGCAGGTCTTTAAATGCGCCGGCGGAGTGGAGGAAAATAATTGCGCCAATCCGCAGGCCGTTGTCCTCCAAAACCCCCAAAGCTTTACGCTTAAATCTTCCTTTGGTGGGCCGGGCGGGCAGCAGCGTCAGTATTTAGAAATTAGCCAAGATAGAAATGCTCCCTGGGAGGACAGAGCCTGGTATCAAATTGCGCTTATCGGCGGCGACAATGGGATTCGCTCGGCCGGATCAGTCACCAGTTCATTCCCGCTGGTCGCTACCCGCCCCTGCGCCCTTAAAAATTCCGCCTATTGTTTTGTGTTTAAAACCGATTCGCAGGACTGTAAATTGCGTCAGGTGATTGTGACCCCGTACGTCTATTGGACGCAAATCTTAGAAGCGCCAATACAGTATCGGGTCGTTGGGGTGCCTAATGGCAATCTGGTCTATACCGGAAACGGTTTAAGCGCCCAGCGCTGTATTATGATGGATGTGAGCACGTATAATTGGAGCTGGAAGAGCCAGAATACCGATTACGCGGCTATGTACCCCACTGACGAAATCAAAGGGCGCTCCAGTTTGGCCGCCGCTTTAGGCAATACCGTAGGGGTTGGCTTGCTTAAACCAGCCGATGCCGTTAACATTGTGGGCACGGCCAACAACGCGGTTACTGCCTTAAGCGGCAGCAGTCCGCTGATGATTGATTTAAGCAAACCAAAAGTTTTACGTTACTGGCCAAATTGTCTGGAAGCCTGCACCAACGCGGAAATCGGCGCCGAATTTAATATCAGCATGGCCATGGCCAACGTTAACTGGAATTCCGTTCGCCTCTACCGCTGTTTAGATGAAAATTGCTTGGCCGCCGTGGCTACCTCAACCCAAGCCAAGCCGATATTTCTTGCGCCGACGCGCGTGTTGCTTTCCATTCCGCACGACGAGCTGGCGCCGAACGCTTTGTATAAGGTATCACTGTCTGCCACCAGTACTCCGGAAAAACAATTGTGGTCCGCCGGCCGCCTCAAAGACCAAACCGCCACCAGCGCGCCGTTTGCCGCGGAATTTAATTGGCGTTTTAGGACCAAAGCCAGCGCTTGCCTTATTGACCGCGCCGCAGTGGCGCCGCCCGAATTTTTCGCCCCGCGGCTAACAGCCCGGAGCGTCTACGCCGTTCAGCCCTTCTCCGCTCCCGATAGTTGCAGCGCCGCGGGACAGCGCCTGGATCCGTGGAAGGCCAATTGGCAGTGGGATTCCAATGACAAAAAAGTTGCGGTAGCTAATGCGTTTAGCACCATTGGCCGGAATGGAGATTGCTCTGCCATTTGCCTTAAAAAAGGCAGTGATGTTGCGGCCGGGCTTGGTTTTAACATTCCGATTTGCGGAAATAATTTGGTAGAAGCCGGCGAGGATTGCGACGGCCCCGAGGCCGTTAAACAGTGCGGCCTGGATTGCCGGTTTATGGGGAATCCTGACAAAGGCAATAAACCCAAGCAGTGCGGCGATGGAGTCGTAGATGTTGATAAAGGTGAGGCTTGCGATCCGGCCGACCCAGATACGCAAGTTGGCTGTAGCGCTGACTGTCGGCATCTGGGCTCTAAATTGGCGAGCGGCCCCCAAGATATTAACGCCTCAATCTGCGGCAATGGCTTTATCGGCAGCGGCGAAGACTGCGATTTGGGCATTCCCGCTGATTCGGCGATTGCGACGTCATCGCTCGGTTGTTCGGCGCAGTGTCTGCATCTTGGCACTCGTTTATCTAAAATCTGGTGTCAAAAAAATAGTCTCAAATTCGCGGGTTTTACAGAAAATGATTATAAAGCCGCTTGCGCCGGCGCTTATAGCCAATGCGGCGATGGCATTATTACGGATGATGAAGACGCGGCCTGCGAAGGTCTGAAGGGCTGGGATAGCAAGGCCTGCGACGAATTTTGCCTTAAGAAAACCGACAACAAATGCCAGCCGGGGAGGGAAGGTTGTGATAACAATGGACGGAACGCCGGTTCGTCTCTGCTCTACAGCACGCCATCAGTTTGCGGCGATGGGATTACGGGCATTGGCGAAGCTCTGGAATGCGAGCAAAAATTATCCCAAGAGCACAAAGGCCTGGTAGATCCCTGGGCGCTGGGCATTGGGGTGGGGGTGGGAACAGCCAGCGGCGATCCGCCGGCTCAGCGGGCCATAATCACTGCCGCGACCAATAGCCAAACCAAAGCCGGACCCGTGAGCGGGAGCGGCAAATTTACCATTCCCTGCGGATATGCGAACGATGATGAATGCCAGGTTTTTAATCATGACGGCATTCAATACGGGGTCGGCAGAGATACCTGCTGTTACGCGCGTCCAAAACTTTTGTCCACTATTCCCGTAAATAAAGACGGCGATGTCTGCCCCAATACCTATATTGAAGCCACGTTTAGTGCAGCGCTTGACCCAACCACGTTTGCGCAGAACGTCATGATCGCGCAAGGGTTTGATAAGATTCCAGCCGTCGCGCCGAGCGTTCGCCATTTGGGGTATCTTAATCAGCAAAAAGATGGCAATGTTGAACTTAACGGCGCCAGCGCGCTGGCCGTTTCGGGGACAACAGCTTACGTCCTGGCGACCAATGCTAGTAATCTTCAAATTATTGATGTCACCAAGCCGGTTGATCCGGTTCAAATTGGGCGGCTCTATAATAATGAACAAGGCGCCAAATTAAGCAGCCCGGTCGCTATCGCGCTCTCACTATCGGGTAAATACGCCTTTATTACTGCCGGATTTGGGCAAGACGCGCTCGAAATCGTTGATGTCTCCGACAGTAAAAAACCGCTGCATGTCGCTTATATTGGGGACGGTGACAAAGGCGCGAAATTAAAACGGCCGGTGGCAGTTGCCGTGGATCAAAATTATGCTTACGTGGCGGCGCATGACAGCAACGCGGTTAACATTATTGATATTTCTAACGTCGTAAATAATAAAATTGATCCTAAGCCCGTGGCGGTAATTGAAGATGGCTTTAAAAAAGACGGCCTGACCGCGCATTTAAATGGCCCGATTGGCTTAGCGCTCGTCAATCGGTATTTGTATGTAATTTCCGATGGCGATCCGGGCACGCTCCAAATTATTGACGTGGCCGATCGCGCCAATCCTAAACCGCTGGGGTATATCTCCAATGGCCAGGGCGGGGCCAAATTAAGCCAGCCCGCCAGTCTTGTGGTGACGGGCAACCGCGCCTACGCGCTCTCCAACGGATCGTTTCAAATTATTGATATTACCGATAAGATGCGTCCTTTTCCCGAAGGGTATTTGTTAGATAATGCCGGCGGTGGCGGAGCGCGTCTTAAACTACTGGGACCGAGCCAATTTGCCATTGTCGATCGCCTCGCCTTTATTCCCGGTACCGACGCGTCAACTTTGGAAATTGTTGACATCGCCAGTTCAACCGCTCCCCGCCACCTAGCATATTTTGCACAGGATAATGATAAAAGCCAACAGGCTAAATTAACCCGCCTGCAGGCCGTGGTAGTAAAAAATGATATTGCCTATATGGCCGCGGCTTTTGACAGCGCGCTCGAGATCGCCGATGTGAGCGACTTCACTACCAAATACAACCCCTGCCCAGAAGATGTCACCCCCCTCCTCATGGCCTCAAATTACGGAGCCAAGCTCCAGTGGTACAGCCGAGCCTGGCTGGCGTTTAGCCATTTCATCAAAAATATTTTTGGCGGCAATGCCGAGGCCACCATTTTTGCCAAACCGGTGCGCTGGTGCGCCGGACTTGATTTGGGGCAAGCTGATTTGCTCACCGACCCAGCCACCACCACGTCCCGTCTGCGCCTTACCTTGAATAAGCCCTTGGAGACCTTAACCAATTACGCCATTGTTTTTAAAGATGGCCTGCGCGATATCCGCGGAGTTTCCATTGGAACGAGCACTAATCCGAACGCGCCGGGGATTAACTGGAAATTTAATACGCGGGAGGTCATTTGTGAAGTCAACGCGGTATCAATTGTGCCGCCCAAGTATAATTTTTTCAAGGCCGGAACTTCTACCACGCTCCAGGCTTTAGCGGTCACTCAAGACAGGCAAATTATTCAGCCTTTTCAGGGTTTCTATTCTTGGGATTACCTATGGGGGCCGGATAACGCCTTTGTCAGCCTCACCAATACTACCACGAGTCGAAACGCCATCACGAGCCAGAACCGCAATGGAGCGATTGATATAAGCGCGTCGGCCCGGATTACAGATAATGTGTATTTCGTCCAAACCGGCCTAGTGGGTACCGGCCGTTCCCATATTAACGTATTTTTATGCGAACGCCCCTGGCCGCCCCAAGATCATTATTATCAAGGCCAGGGTCCAGTAACGGTTTTTCCGTACGAAGATATGAGCGGAAACAACGACGGCTTTGACTTGGCTTCGGGAACATTTTCTCACGCCCCAATTCCGCCGGCCGCCACGGTGCCAGACGGTTACTTTAATTTTAGCACGTTCTTTTGCGCCGACAATGGCAGCCCGGGCCCGTTTGATGACTTGCCGTATCTGAAACCAGCGGTCCAAACCACCGCCGCCGCCATGGGCGGGTCCAATAATGGCACCTGTGAAATTACCGGGAACATTTGCGCGCAGGCTGCCGATTGCGGCCGGCGTTTGGCAACTTCGAGTCAAGAATTTTTTATTCCGTTTAAGGCGGCTGGCGTTTGCGGCGCGGGCGCTAAATTTTATAAAGACAGCGGCGGAGCGGCGCTCGGTTGCAATCAGTCAGCCGACTGTGAAGCTGACCCAGGTTTTGCCGCCTGGGCCAAAAAAAATAATTTTACGCCGCTGTGCGCCACCGCCGGAAAACTTACCGCGCTTGCCTGCCAAAAGCACCCGCCTCTCAAACGTTTCTTTTTAACCAACGATCAGAATTCCGACGTTATCGGCATTCAGGTATTTGCCAACCCCAAACATTTATCCGCTCGCGACTGGTACGCCAACAGCAAAACGGCCGGCGGGCAGGGCTTTATTGGCAGCGTAAATTCCTTAACCTTATCCGGCTATGAGGCCGTGAGCGATGGCGATAACATGTACGTTAACGCGCTTAATTTTTCCACGTCAACCCAAAGTTTATACAGCGCCATGTATCTCTTAAGTATTAGCCAGAACGCGTTGGCCCCTACCCGGTCGGTTTTTGAACAGTTGCTGCGCAATCTTAGCTTTAACGCTAATCTGACGAATTACGGTTTTTGCGGTTCGTCCGTCCACCAGCCTGATTTTATCATTCAATGCGCGCATGATTTAGATTGCCCGCGCGGTCAGGTGTGCGCGGACCAGATAGACAAGTTAAAACGCAATGTGCGCCGGTTTGACGACTTTAAGCAAATTGACACTGCCCTGGCCGCGTATGAACAAAGCCACGGGGGTAAGTTTCCGGATTTAAAAGCCGGCACGTATTTAACCGGTCAAACCATCAGCACCTGGCCATCGTGGGGCACGCTCGGCAATGCGCTTGGGGTCGGTCTGCCCGCTGACCCAATTAACAAGCTGGGCTTGGCCGGCACCTGCGGCACGAGCACTAAAGCGTTTAAATTTTTCTGTACCGGCAATGATCCGTTAGAAGACATTACCTGCCCCCCGGTAGATGGTACTGCCCAAAGCTGCGTTTTGCATAACAGCGAAACCGGCTGGAGCATTGAAAACCGGCGCTTTAGCTTTGCCTGCGCCACCAGCTCGTATGCGTATCGCTATGTGTTCGACGCCGACAAAGGGTTTCAAATTCGATCTAATTTTGAGGACACCGGGCTGAATATAGTTAATTTTTACGATTTTTATGACGCGTATAATTTGCAGCATGATCAAAATTTTAACTTTGGCTATTCGGAGCTGGGCGGCCGCGTGGGCATTTGCAGCCAAGATCAGGAAATTTCCAGCTTTAACGCGGGCCAGTGCGGCGATGGCATTGTGAATTGGGATGCCGGCGAACAGTGCGAGCCGCCGGGCAAAATCCGCTATGGCAGCTGTCAGAATGATGCTATAAAAATTGAGGTCTGCACCCGCCCCAAACAGTTAAATGCTAATGACCCGGGCTGCCGCTGGACGCCGTCATCAACCCCCAACGGCTTGGGCACAATTGCTTGTTCGGCTTTAAGCCAGTGCGGCAATGGCCTTAAAGAACTGGGCGAAAAATGCGACGAAGGCAAGCTCAACAGCACGTATAACCATTGCAACGCCGATTGCCAAGGTTTTGGCGCGGCCGGCTATTGCGGCGATAATAAGTTGCAAAACAAAGAGTTTGGCGCCGGTCAGAATTATGAATTATGCGAGTACAGCAGTTTGGGAGCAAACAAAACCGGCTGGTGCGGCCGGAACGTTTTTGGCCTGGCGGTGTGCGATACGGACGCTGATTGCAATAACTTCAACAACCATCAAACGGTGGCCGCGGTATGTTTCCCGTACACAAATACTAAATTGCGCTACGGCCCCCTGCAAAAAGAAGCGTCATGCAATTTTGATTGCCAGTCCTATGGCCCATACTGCGGCGACGGCCTGGTGCAGCCTGGGTACGGTGAAGAATGTGACGGCAACCCTAAAGATGCCTGTACCCTAGGCGGCGTGAGCGGTTCTCACATATGCGCGCCTAACTGCCGATATGCCGATGCCGATGCCGTTGGCTGGTGGCGGCTGGATGATTATGATATTAGTCTGAAAGACGGACAAGCCGCTTTTTATGATTCATCGCCCACGGGGGCCAACGGGTCATGCGCCCTAAATGCAACCTGTCCGGATCCGCAATATACCAGCGGGCGGTATGTGTTTGCTTTTGCTCCCCAGGCTCACAGTGCTATTGCCATTCCGCATAAACCGGTCCTCATGTCTACCACCTCTTTCTCGGTAGAGGCCTGGATTTTTCCGCAATCATATGATGAACCCTGGCAGCGAGTTTTGGAAAAAGGCGGCTGGCAAGTAGGCGGGGGGTATGGTTTAGAATTTAATCTCGAAGATGTTAAGGGAATTCAAAAAGACGCCCACAAACAGCGTTTTATTGTCTGGAATGCCGCTGGCACGGCTAGCACCGCGGTTGATTCTGATATTGATATTCCGCTCGAGGCTTGGACGCATGTGGTAGGCACCTATCAGTGGAGTAAAAATGGCGATCAGGTAATGAAAATATATATTAACGGCCAGCTCCAGGGCCAGCGGACTGATATTGTGGCCGAGCCCTTTATGGCTCCCAACCAGTCGCCTCTTATAATTGGCAAGGCCGGCGCGCCGGGCGAGGGCCGTTATTTTGTTGGTCGCATTAAGGAAGTAAAAATATACAATCGCGCCCTTCAGCCGGCCGAAGTTAAAGACCGGGCTGATAATGATTGGGTGTGTCATGCCAAAATGTCCGTGCCAATTGCCCAGGCCGCTCCCGGCACCTGCGGCGACGGCAGAGTCGACCCCAATACCGAGGCCTGCGACCAGGGGCTGGGGAACAATGGCGTGGCCTGCTTAACAGCGTATAATAAGCCCTGCGCTTATTGCTCGCATGATTGTAAAAATGTTATTGAAATCCAACCCGCCGAGTATTGCGGCAACGGCATTATTGAGGCAAACGAAAAATGTGATACCAGCCCAGTAAGCGGGGAGATATATGTTTCCAAAGCGGAAGGCGAAGCTGATCCGCCGAGAGTAGTTAACAATTTACTTGTTCCGCAATTTTTTGGCGATAACAATGGGTATAAAACTTTAGCCTGCAAGGATGAAGAATATGCCTTTGATCTTTCGAAGTCTCAAAAATTTTATAAAGGCACCAAGAAATGCGTAAATAATTGTTCGAGCCTAGTAGTAAAAGAAAATAATAATTCCACCGCCTGCGTTGCCTGCGGCCTTGATCCAAAAGGCGCTTTAGTTAATGGCGGCATTCTTAACGTGCTATCTTTTGACTCAAACGACCCTCTGTCGGTCGGGTTGGCGGAATGGGGTTATTTAGATATAGTCAGTAGCGATAAGAAAAGCAAACTAGCCATGTTTCATGCCAGTTCCGTCCCGAACGACCAGTACTCCCTATCTATAATTAATAGCAACCCGCTTATTCCCGCGCGGCTAAATACCAATGGCCTGTGTTCAACCGGAGAGCCGCGCTACCAGGCGCAACTGCAATATGCTCCCCAATATAATTTTGATTTTCCCATTACTGATGACCCCAAAAATATTCAACCAGGGAAGTATGATTTAGTGCTGTCGCCAATTATCCCTAAAAAATATTTGGTCTATGATGGTAAGGCAAATATCGGCGCTTCAATAACCGATGATTTTGATGGCGATGGGCAGAGGGAAACAATTATCCAAGGCAGTCAAAGCCTGGCTGACAATATCCGTATTGTCGTAAGCTGGAAAGGGGATAGGGCTGATTTTAAAGGCGGCTTTTATATTGCCAAACCGGGATTCGAGTCGTATGAAAGTTTGCCCGTGCAAGCGGGCTATGATTATTTTAATAAATTAGGACAAGTCGGCATTTGGCATCATGGTTTTGGTTCTACGGTTGGCGGCACGGCTTCACAGGGGTTTACGATTGATACCAGTTTAGGGGGGTTGAACAGCCAGCAGGGTCCGGCGTCAACCAAGTGGCCTGACGATCCGGCGATTACCCAGTACGCGTTCTATGTGAAAGCCCTTGCTAAAGGCTTAAAAGCCTACCAAAATACGCCAACTAATCTTAAGGTTGATGTGTATTTCCCCGCAGACGATACGGTCTATAATCACTTTGCCAAACCAACCAAGACATTCTATCTTAATTCAGCCGCGCCTTCAGATAACGCCGAGGCACGTTATTGGCAAGTCTTTGCGGTTTTAAGGAATGACTTTGCCTGGAATTTGTTTCATGATCCCACCCACGAGCAAAGCGTGCAGGCTGTGGTTGATCGGGCTAATAATCAAAAATTGGAAAATGGGCGGTTTGTGACAAATGTTGATGGGTTCTTTAAGTAAAAAAATCGTATGTTGTATAAAAAAATTATTTTATTAACTTCTGTCATTGCAGGGCTATTTATTCTTGGTTGGTTTGGCGCGCGTAGTCTGCGTAAGGGTTGGCCCCACTCTAATGTAATTAAGACTCCGGAGGCCGCTCTTAAAGACGAGCAGACAGCCATGCAAGAGACTATTCAAAAAATGCAACAAACTGACAGTGATCTGGATGGTTTATCGGATGCGAACGAAACCAAATACGGCACTGACCAGACAAAAGCAGATACCGATGGCGATGGTTTGAATGACAAGGACGAAATTTTTATCTATAAAACCAGCCCGTTAACAGCCGACACCTATAACTTGGGACATAACGATAATTGGGGAGTGGCACATGGCGTGATTCTCTTTGCTGGCAAAGTAGACAAAAGCAAGCTTAAATAATTTATTAATTTTTTTCGCCAAATCATATATGTTCGACAATCAACCCACCAGCGCGGCGCCTTTGCCGCCCAGCAATTTACCTCTTGAGCCAGACGATATGTTTTCGTCTGTTGAGCCTGCCCAGGGGCTAGCCGCGTCCAGTCCGCCTCCAGCGACCACCCCGCCGAACGCTCTGGCGGCCGGAATGTTAAAACCAAAAGCCGCTTTGGTTACCACGATGCCTGATCTGTCTGGTCCCGCAAATGCCGCGGCCGGACCGGTCACGCCCGCGCCAGATATGGTGGCCAGCGCGGCGCGCGGACCCAGAGTCGGCCGAAGCCTCCTGGTGATTGGTATTTTAATTGTCCTAGGCGGGGTTAGTCTGGTCGCGCTGGGAATGTATCGTTCATCAATCCAAAAAAATACCTTGGCGCTTGAACTGGCTCCGGCTATACCAGTCGCGCCAAATGTGACAGCCACCCCGAGCGAAGTCGCGGCGCCGGCGCCATCAGAATCAAATACCGTTCCGCCATCAGGCGTTACCACCGAACTTCCTCCCACGCTCCCTTTGCCGTCCAGTGCAAATAATGCCGCAGTGGTAGACGAAACCAATATCGCCGTCAGCCCCACGGCCACAACCTCGGATGCTTTAAGCAAAACCAGAAACGACCAGATTTTATTTGGCGAACAAATTGACTCAGACAAGGATGGCGTATCGGATAACGATGAAATAACCTTGTACCGCACTGACCCCCGCAACCCCGATACTGATGGTGATGGTTTAACGGATGGTGAGGAAATTTTGGTGTGGCGCGCTAACCCGTTGAAGCCCGACACCGATGGCGATGGTCTCTCCGATGGCGATGAAGTCAAACTCTGGCAAACTGACGTGTTAAATCCCGACACCGATACCGACGGTTTTGTTGACGGCAAGGAAGTGGCCAACGGCTATAATCCCAAAGGGCCAGGTAAAATTGAAAAACTCCCTACCGGCATGAGCACCTCAACTTACGAAGCTAAATATCGCCAGAAGTAAACAGGGTATGTTATTCTTTGGTAAAAAACCACCACCCAGGCCTCAAGAGATGAAGGAACATTTGTCGGTGCAAACCATACCGGCCGATTTTTACGCGGGCAAAAACCCGGTAGTCACGTTTAAAGCGGTCTCAAAAGAAATTGATTTAAACAAATTCGCGCCCGGTCAAAATTTATCCGCTCGCCACAAAGCGGCGCTGGATAAAACCACCGCGGCCGGTAGCGGCGCTAAACTGCATCCCGTGCACCTCTTAACCAGTCGCAAAAGCTTGTTGATTATATTTGGTATTGTTTTTGTTTTAGGAGTGGCCGGAGCCACAGTATATTATCTAAAAACCGCTCCCCAAGCAGTTCTAGCGCCTCCTCCCGCGCCGGCGGTCGAAGCTCCTAAGCCGCCACCTATTCCAGAAGAGCCGGCGCCAATTGTCGCTACTACTACCGAAGCGGTTCCTACCACGCCCGCCCAGCCTAAGTCGCTCGGCGGAGGCAGTTTAGAATTGCCCTCATTATTTTTAGCGGATAGCGCGGACAGCGACAGCGACGGCCTAACGGACGTTGAAGAAGAGTTGTTTGGAACTGACCCGGCCTTGCCAGATACTGATGGCGACAAATATAGCGATAGCCATGAAGTGTATAATGTCTATAACCCGGCCGGTAAAGAACCGGAAAAAATTATTGATTCTGGGGCGGTGAAAGATTTTGATAACCCGGTTTTTGGCTATAAAATATACTACTCGCGCCCCTGGGCGCTGGGTGTGGTGGACGACACTTATCGCGATGTGCTGTTTAGCACCATCACCGGAGAGAATATTGAAGTAAGAGTAGTGGACAAGGCCCCAGGTGCCAATTTTGCCGATTGGTTTGCCGCCTGGGCGCCGAGCGAGCAGTTTAATGATCTCATTCCCTTCACTAGCGTCTTTAAGCAGGCTGGCTGGCGCCGCAGTGATTACTTGGTATATTATTTTGACGACGGAAGCCGCGTGTACGTGATCGCTTATCACACCACTGATTCGTCAGTTGTAAATTACCGCACCGTTATAAAAATGGTCGCGCGCAGTTTTCGCCTTAATGGCAACAGCGCCGTTATTCCCACGCGGCCGGTAGAAGTAGGTACCGCCGCCTCGACCTCGGCTAGCACTACCGCCTTATGATTGAAGTTCTGATGAACGCTGTAGTCAAAAGCCCCCTGCCCGCGCCAGCTGTTAAAAGAGTTATTCAGAAAGCCGCGCGGCTTGAGCCCAAAGTGCAAGGGCGCGTGGATGTAACCATTGTGGGAAAAACCAAAATGCAGGCGCTTAATAAACGCTGGCGCGGATTCAACAAACCCACCGACGTGCTGTCGTTCGCCTGGTCCGAAGATCTAACTTACAGAGGCGACAGCTTGGGAGAAATTTATTTATGTCCGGCGGTGCTTAAACCACAGGCCAAACGCTTCAAAGTTGCCTACAAAGAAGAATTTACCCGTCTGCTTATCCATGGTCTGCTGCACCTCGTCGGCTACGATCACGATAGCGATACAAAGGCGGCTAAAATGTTTGCCCTTCAGGAGAGAGTATTGTCATTGCGAGGAGCGAAGCGACGTGGCAATCCCACAGGCTTAATGAGACCTAACAACGGAGGGATCGCCACGGTCGCCTGAGGCGACCTCGCGATGACACACAAAAATTTATGATAAAGGATTTTTTTAACAGTCTCTACTACGCCGCGCGCGGTCTGCGTTATATTTTTAAACACGAACAAAATTTTCGCATTCAGGTAATTGTAAGCTGCCTAGTGGCTATTCTCATGTTTTGGTTTCCCTTGAGTACGCGCGAGATCATTCTCATCATTATTTTAATTACGATGGTGTTAACCATGGAAATTTTAAATACGGCCTTGGAGCGTTTTGCCGACCTTCTCAAACCGCGTTTGCATGAATACGTTTCAGTAATTAAAGATATTATGGCCGCGGCCGTGCTGCTAACATCCCTCTCCGCCGCCATTATTGGAGTAATCATTTTTATTCCGCACTTTATCGCTTGGGTTAAATAGTGTATACTACTCTGGTATGAAAAAAGGCTATGATTTAATTAGCGGGCTCGACATCGGCTCGTCTCGCGTCCGGCTGGTCACCGCGCAGATTGTTCCGCCCGGCGAGGATGACAGGGCCGAAGGGCTCCAAATCCTGGGAGCGGCCGAAGTCTCGTCCCTGGGCATGCATCGCGGCATCATCAATAGTATTGAAGACGTGGTATCGTCTGTTTCGGCGTGCCTGGAGAACGCCGAGCGCATGGTGGGAGTTCCCATTGAAAGCGTTTGGGTCGGCATATCAGGCCTACATATAATGTCGCAAGCCAGCAAAGGCGTGGTAGCGGTTTCTAAAGCCGATAACGAAATTGGCGACGAAGATGTGAGTCGGGCGATTGAGGCTTCTCGTACCATTGCCACGCCCTTAAATTACGAAGTACTGCACGTACTCCCCAGGAGTTTTAATATAGACGGCCAAACCAACATTAAAGACCCGGTCGGCATGACGGGGATACGCCTGGAGGTTGACGCCCAGATTATTTTAGGGTCATCGTCCCAAATTAAAAATTTAACCAAAGCTATCTATCGCACGGGCCTAAACATAGAGGATCTGGTACTCTCGATTATGGCCACCGCCGAAGCCGTAGTGACGCCCCGCCAAAAAGAATTAGGGGTGCTAGTTATAAATATAGGTGTTTCCACTACCAGCTTGGCGGTGTTTGAAGAAGGCGATATCCTCCACACCGCCATTATTCCCCTGGGTTCCGAACACATTACCAATGACATTGCGATTGGCCTGCGCACTTCTATTGACATTGCCGAAGGGGTAAAAGTGCAGTACGGCGATTGCCACGCGAGTGCGGTGGGCAAGCGCGAAGAAATTGATTTGTTTGAAGTTGGTTCGCAAGATCATGAAATCGTAAAAAAACAATACGTAAGTGAGATTATCGAAGCGCGGGTAGAAGAAATTTTACAAAAAATTGACGGGGAGCTCAAACGCATTAAACGTTCGGGTCTGCTTCCGGCTGGCGTGGTGTTTACCGGCGCCGGCGCCAAACTCCCGGGGTTAATTGAAGTGGCCAAGCGTACGCTCCGCCTCCCGGCGGTTTTAGGGTATCCGCTTAACATTGCCAGCGTTACCGACAAAGTAAATGATCTAGGTTTTTCTACGGCAGTTGGGCTTATAAAGTGGGGGAGCCAAATGCATCCTGGGAGCCACACGCGTCCTGTCGGAGGTTTTAGAAAGGTAAACCTGGCCGGGAGCCATCTTAAAAAATGGATTAGAGCTCTTATTCCGTAAGTGAAAGCACAAGACTGTCATTCTGAGTGAAACGAAGAATCTCTCTCAAATTGAGCAAACAAAACGCCAGACAGAGATCCTTCACTACGTTCAGGATGACAATTGAACTTATACACATAAGACGAGCGAATTGCTTGACACCAGGTGGTATGGAGTATACACTAGTAAGCGAAGTTTTCTTCGCTTATTTTATTAAAAGTTGCTTGAATACAAAAAGTATCCAAGGATATTCGCCGCGCTTCAAAGGACGCGGGCCGCGCGAGCGGCATGAATTTCTGGGGAAATTCACATAATTTCGAACAAATCATATGCCACAAGTAAAACCAGACATGGAGGCGTTTGCCAAAATTAAAGTGGTCGGCGTGGGCGGGTCCGGCGGAGCGGCCATTACCCGCATGATGGCCGGAAAAATTAGAGGCGTTGATTTTGTGGCCATGAATACGGATGTGCAGGCCCTGCATCATAACAGCGCGCCGCATAAACTTCACATTGGCAAAGGCGTTACTCGCGGGCTGGGCGCTGGCATGGATGCCGAAGTTGGCCGCAAAGCCGCCGAGGAATCACAGAATGAAATTAGGGACGCTTTAAAAGATACGGATATGGTTTTCATCACGTGCGGCCTGGGCGGCGGCACGGGCACGGGCGCGGCCCCCATTGTGGCCGAAGTGGCCAAAGAAATGGGTGCGCTCACCGTGGCGGTAGTGACCAAGCCATTTGCCTTTGAAGGCCCCCAGCGTACGGCTAACGCCGAAAAAGGCTGGGAACAGCTGGCCAAACATGTGGATACGATAATTACCATCCCCAATGACCGCATCCTTCAGGTGATTGATAAAAAAACCACGCTCCTCGACTCCTTTAAAATTGTGGACGATGTTTTGCGCCAGGGTGTGCAGGGAATTTCCGAACTCATTACCATCCCGGGTCTCATAAACGTGGATTTTGCCGACGTGAAAACCATTATGAAAGACACGGGCTCGGCCTTGATGGGCATTGGCCTCGGGAGCGGTGAAAACCGCGCCGCGGAAGCCGCCAAGCAAGCTATTTCCAGCCCGCTTTTGGAACTCTCTATAGACGGCGCGCAGGGGATACTCTTTACCATTACTGGCGGGCCGGATTTAACGATGAACGAAGTGAGCGAAGCGGCTAAAATTATTACCACCTCGGCCTCTAAAGACGCCAAAATTATTTTTGGCGCCATTATTGACGAGAGTATGACTGGCGGTCTCCGGATATCAGTAGTCGCGACCGGTTTTGATAACCGCCGCCCGTCCAGTCTGCTTTTAGACGAAGAAGTGGCCGCCTCACCATCGTTATTTTCTCCCAGCAAATATATGCCCAGCAATTTTTTGCGTAAAACGCAAAAAGAAGATGAGGAAGAAGAAAGGCGCTTTAAAAATTTTACGCAAAAAAATGTTCCTGTAACAACGGCTGCCTCCCAATCAAGTGAGGAAAAAAATAAAGCCACGGTCGGCAGTGACGATGAAGACATGATTCCGGCGTTTATCCGTCGGAAGATGGGTGTATAACGAAATTTAGACGCCGCGCCTCAATGGACGTTGCGCGGCATGATTTCGAACAAATCATATGCGTTGCCCAGTTTGCAATTGCAAAGAAGTGAGCGTGGTGGACACGCGTTCGGCGGAAGATGAATGGTCGGTGCGCCGCCGGAGAGAGTGCGATAAATGCCACTACCGTTTTTCGACCATTGAAGAAATGGAATTGTTAGATATTATTGTGGTAAAAGAAGACGGCACCCGCGAAAGCTACATGCGCGATAAAATAGAAAACGGCATTCGGCGCTCCTTAACCAAGCGTCCGTTTACGCAGGAAAAATTCCATCGGCTACTCCACGCCATTGAGCGCGATATCCAAAAAAAGAAAAAGCACGAAATCGGGAGCCACGAGCTTGGCGAAATTGTTATGAAGCATCTCCACACCTTTGATAAAGTTGGGTATATTCGCTTTGCCAGCGTGTACCGCGATTTTAAAGACGTGAGAACCTTTGAAAAAGAACTTAAGAAATTGAAACGATAACGTGCGAGACCTCTCCCTGCCCTCTCCTTGGCAAAGGAGAGGGAGTGGCGATTCCTTCTCTCCTTGGCAAAGGAGAGAACGGGAAGAGAGGTCATGACAACTCGCAATCAACACGCCTTATGCCCGAAGAAGTTTTCCCAATTTCCGACACTCCCAAAGACACCGACCACGTTGCCATTAAGGAGCTTCTGGAGAAAAATTTAAAGTGGTCGCAGATTATTTACGAACAGAATCGTAAAATCAATTCCAAGATTCTCTGGATGAATATTACGAGCTGGGTTCGCGTCCTAGTTATTTTGGCCCCACTGGTGGCGGGCATTCTGTTTTTGCCAGCCCTGTATAAAAAATTTCAAGAACGTTACGGCTTTCTCCTGCCGGCCAGCGCTCCGCCTGCTGCACAGCAGGCGCCTTTGTCGGTTGAAGAAATGTTGAAAATTTTGTCGTTAACTGATGCGCAGAGAGCACAGCTCAGAGGAATGTTAAAATAATATGAAGCGTACTAAAATCGGCGCCACGCTGGGGCCCGCCTGCCGCGACGCAACCACGATCGAGGCAATGGTAAAAGCCGGCCTGAATTTTGCCCGGCTTAATTTTTCGCACGGCACGTACCCGGAACACGCCAAACTTATTACAACCGTTCGCGCGGTGGAAAAAATCACCGGCGAGCCAATTGCTATAATGCAGGATTTGCAAGGGCCAAAAATGCGTTTAGGAACTCTTCCGGAAGCAGGCATAACCGTCAAGAACGGCCAGACGATTTTTTTTAATACTAAATTAACGAAATTGTCCGGGAAAGATTTTCCTATTACCTACCCCGGACTAGAGAAATTCCTCAAAGCCGGGGAGCACATGCTGATTGACGATGGCCGCGTTGAAGTCAAAATTTCTGCAATCAAAGCCTCCCAAATTACGGTGAGTGTTATTCAGGGCGGAACGTTAAGCTCCCACAAAGGTTTAAATTTTCCCAATAGCAAACTGTCTGCCATTCCGGCGTTAAGTAAAAAAGATATAGCCGATGTGGCCTTTGGCGTAAAGCAAGGCGTTGACATTATTTCGCTTTCGTTCGTCAAGCACGCCAAAGACATTGTTGAATTAAAAAAACTTATCGCCAAAAACCAAACTAAAAAATCTGAACCAATTTTTGTGGTAGCCAAAATTGAACGGCCGGAAGCCGTGCGCAATCTTAAAGAAATTATTCAAGCGGCCGATGGAATTATGGTGGCGCGCGGAGATTTAGGCTTGGAAATGCCGGGAGCCAAATTAGCCGTAACGCAAAAAAATATTATTGCCGCCGCGCGCGCGGCGGGTAAGCCCGTCATTGTCGCCACCCAAATGCTGGACTCCATGCAGCATAGCCGCCGCCCCACCCGCGCCGAAGCCACCGATGTGGCCAACGCGGTAATTGATCACGCCGACGGGCTCCTCCTCACGAACGAAACGGCGGTGGGGGAGTTTCCCACCGAAACCGTCACAATGATGCGCGATATTATCGTCACCACTGAAAAATCGGCCTATGACGACGTGCCGCTGATGCTCACGCACGGAAAGAGCCGGGAAGCCGCCGCCGAACTCTCTCGCTTTTTGGCCGAAGAAGTAAAAGCCAAGGTTATTTTGGCAGAAGACGCAGCCAGCGCTCGGATCGTCAGCCACGTGCGCCCGGAATTGCCCATTTTAGTCGCGTCAGCGTCGCCAAAATTATCCCGCCAGCTTAATATGTTCTGGGGCGTCAGGCCGTTCAAACCATCTCAATCGCTTGTTAAAGCGGCGAACGATTATGTTATAAAAAATAAATTAGCCAAAAAAGGTGATAATATGATTGTGGTTGAAGGGAATTCGAAAAATGCCGTGGAGGTGAGAGAAATAAAATAAAATTAAAAAACATCCCGATTTTGTTGAGATGTTTTTATTTTAGTTAAGCAAGTGTCGGATAGAGCGGAAACTGTTTAGTTAGTTATAAAACTGTTCGCGAATGAAATTAAGAAAAGCCGCGAGAATTTTTTCCGGCTGTTTGCCAAACGCGCTGGATGTTACGCTCTTATCATTCCCACGATGAAAGTGATGCGGGAAGCCTTTTAGTTTTTTGGTGCGGTGATGCGGATAAGTAAATGTCCAGGTAGCTGCGATCTTTAAATACAAGCCGCCGCTTGTAAGGCGACGGCTCAAGTATGGCGACTATGATGTCGGCGGCAACATTTCTGGACAGTGCAGAAAGCTCATCCAAGCTGGTCATAGCTGGCGTTTAATATTTTGGAGTTGTTTGCGTTCGGTTTCCAGGTAGTCTAGTCTAAAAGTGTCTTCAATGGTATCCGTCGTATCGGCAACGTGGCCGCGGCGAGCGGCGCGGAGCAGTCCGGCCGTATTTTTTACGCCATATTTTGCCGCCAGCTCAATCAATTCGCTCTCAACTTCCAAAATTCGCTGACCAATAAAGGCCGCCAGACTTTGTTTTTCCAATGTTCTTTGTGGAATGCGCAATTGTTTGGCAAGGGTAGCAAAGATCATATTAACTGTAGTATAGCATAATTTTGTTCTCAAAGCAATATGGCCTAACAATTATGCGTTTACACAAGCGTTGGATACAGCGGAAACTGTTTGGTCATTTCTTTTACTTCTTCGCGAATTTTTTTCAGCTTCGCCTCATCTTGCCAATTTAGAATCGCTTCATCAATCCACCCAGCAATTGTTTGCATTTCGGCTTCTTTCATGCCGCGCGTGGTCAAGGCCGGTGTGCCAAGGCGAATACCAGACGGATCAAAGGGCGAGCGCGGATCAAAGGGAACGGTATTTTTATTTACCGTGATGCCGGCTTTTCCCAAAGCCTTCTCAGCGTCTTGGCCGCTGATATTTTTGTTGGTTAAATTAATGAGCAAAAGATGTGTTTCCGTGCCGCCGGTCATCAGCTCAAATCCTTTAGTCAAAAGTTCTTCGGCCAGGGACGCGGCGTTCGTAATTATTTGACGAGCGTAAGCTTTAAATTCTGGTTGCATGGCTTCTTTCAACGCCACCGCTATTGCTGCTGTTTGATGATTGTGCGGCCCACCTTGGAGACCGGGGATAACAGCACGGTCAATCAAAGTCGGGATATTTTCTTTGGTACGCTCAACTTTTTTTAGCGGAGTGGAGGGCAGGCCGTTGGCCAGAATAATCGCCCCGCGCGGTCCGCGCAGGGTCTTATGCGTAGTCGTCATCACAACATCAGCAATCCCTACTGGATTTGGATGCACGCCCCCGGCCACGAGGCCAGCCACATGGCTCATATCGGCCAGTAGGTAGGCACCAACTTCGTCGGCAATCTCTTTATATTTTGCCCACTCATAAATGCGCGGGTAGGCACTGCCGCCCGTGACAATCATTTTTGGTTTATGCTCGTGCGCCAGCCGGCGCATTTCATCCGTGTCAATGTAGCCATCGGGGCGGCAACCGTACTGAACACTGTTATAGAAAGTACTGGAGAAATTAAGTTTCAAGCCATGCGTCATATGGCCTCCGTGAGTTAGTTTTAGCCCTAGAATTGTATCGCCTGGATTAAGCAAAGCGTAGTACACCGCAAAATTGGCCGGACACCCCGAGTGGGCCTGCACGTTGGCGTGGGTGGCGCCAAAGAGTTGTTTGGCGCGGTCCCTGGCGATATTTTCTACGGCGTCTACATTTTCACATCCCCCATAGTAGCGCATTCCAGGATAGCCTTCGGAATATTTATCAGTCAAGCGTGACCCCAGAGCTTCCAGCACGGCCTCGGAAGTATGGTTTTCGCTAGGAATCATTTCGAGCCCATCGCTTTGGCGGGCAACTTCTTTTTTAATGAGGGCAAGAATTTCAGGGTCGAATTCTTTAAGTGTATGGGTGTACATAATAAGTGTCAATTAGAATTTAAAAAACAAAATGTCATCCTGAACGTAGTGAAGGATCTCTGTCCGTTTGTTGGTTGAGACAGAGATTCCTCGTCAGCCCCGCACCGCTGGGCTTCGCTCGGAATGACAGATCGGGACGTTACTTAAATTCTAACGATTCATAAATCATACAGTTTCTTTCAAATAATCCTTAATAATTTCGTAGACATTTGGCGCGCAATCACTTGGTAAATTATGTATGTCATGCCACGCCCACTCGGCAACATCGTTCCCCGGTTTAACTTCACCAATTCGTTTTGCTAAAAAATGCACCAAGACAGCTTTGCTCTCGCGCCGTGGTCTGGTAATAAAGAGCGTGCGGAGCGGCCGAATAATTTCTATATCAATACCCATTTCCTCCTTCACTTCTCGGCGACACGCTTCTTCAAGCGAAACATCTAAGTCCTCCACTTCACCACCAGGAAAATACCACATGGTAATTCTGCCTTCGCTATTTCGTTCTTTATTTAACAAAACCTTGCCGTTTTCAATAATCACGGGGCCGGAGGCAATAATGGAACCTGGAGGGAGAACCATAAAATATTATCTTTTCAATTCAATATCTTCGCGCGACTTTTCACTCAAATTATACACCCTAGCCAAGGGCCTTGACAAGAGCGCCAAATTGTGCTATACTGTTAGGTTTGGTTAATAA
>JAHFHV010000003.1:31945-55319 GCA_023246725.1 Candidatus Magasanikiibacteriota bacterium
CATAAAATATTATCTTTTCAATTCAATATCTTCGCGCGACTTTTCACTCAAATTATACACCCTAGCCAAGGGCCTTGACAAGAGCGCCAAATTGTGCTATACTGTTAGGTTTGGTTAATAAAATAGGCATGCGATGAGAGACGTATTGCCTAAAGTTAGCCAAAATACAGGCCTGTCTCTCATAGTACAAGAGCAGGCTTTTTAAATCCAGGCTCCCGAAAGCGTTATAATTTTGTATTTTGACTCTTTCGAGGTCTTGGATGTGAGTGCTGGGGGCTTATGCCCCGTAGCGTAGCTCACAGGTCAAGTACCTTCTGCCAAACTGGAGGTTCCCATGAACCGTTTCGAAGGTTTTCTGCTCGCGGTCGCCATCGTCCTGTTCGCGCTGGCTCTCGCCAGCTGCCAGTCGGCCGTGGCGGACGAGTCCTCGGCTCGGAAGGAGACGCTGGCCGTGTACGGCCAGCCCAAGCCGGAGATCATCGTCACCCCGCTCGAGGTGCCGCTCAACGTCAAGGCCAAGCTGGCCAAGGAGCGCCACCCCGTCAGCTCCGACGAGCTCTTGCGGGCTGGCCTCTGCCCCCTCCAGTACAAGGAGGAGGACGGAACGCCCAAGGCCTTCAAGGCCAAGCCCTTCAATGCGCTCCCCGAGGAGATCCAGGCGGTCTGCATCAAGGCCAGCCACCAGTGGCGGGATGACCTGTGGGCGGTCCGGCGCATCCTGATGAAGGAGCGCCAGGAGCGGCTGCGCGAGGAGGAGGGTGGCGAGATGGCCACCCCGGGAATGGTGGCCACGGCCGGCGGGTAATAATACCGCCGACCAGTTCCGCCTCTCCAGCAATGGAGTGGCGGACGAACAGACGGGGGAGGCGCGGTCGCGTCAAGCGAACCGCCTCCCCCAGAGTTCTCTCATCGTTAATTATGATTAACGGTAAGAGAATTATCTAAGGGGGATTTTATTTTAGAACTTTTACCATATAGGTCTTCTCCAAGCGGTAGTCCAGTTTGCGGTAATAATCGCGCACCCCAACGCCGGAAATCACAGCCAGTTTTTGTATCGTATTATTCTTCGCAATCCGCTCGGCTTCCAACACCAGTTTTTTTCCTAAGCCCGTATGTTGCACTTCAACATCGCTTTGTTTTTTTGTTTTTTTGTTTTTTTGATTTAATGAAATCAGTTGCCCATAGGTATGCAGTTCGCGGATGTAGGCGGAGAAAGGAGCGTTGCTCCCACCACCCCGGCCGACTGCGACGTCGGCCACCCCTCCTCTGGCAGGAGGGGACACCGCGTCTCCCCTCCTTACTAAGGAGGGGCTCACGGGGAGGTTGGCCGTCCCGTGTGCTGCCGAGAGCCAATTGATTCGAAGGCGGCAAAAGGCAAACACCACCTGTCGTTTTTTATCCTCAAAACTCAAAAAATATTCCCTGCCGCCGTGTGTCTCATACTCATCAATAAACAATTTCGGCTTTAACCTTTCAACTTTCAACTTTGACCTATCGACATGCCCTATTTCTCGGCAGCGTAAACACTGGCAGGCGCGGCCTTCTTTTTTTAATTGATCCTGAATAACTTGCCGTAGGTTCGTCACTTTGTTGCCGTCTTCTATATACTGTCCCGGAATATCGCGAATCAGGCGCGAGATGCGGCAATAGCGGGGGACGGTGGTCTTAAATTCCTTGAGGATCCTGACTAAATCCTCGGTCGGGTAAGCTTTATATTTTCCAGCTTTAAACCAATCGTATAATTCAGATCCTTTAATCACCGAGCATGGATACACTTTAATCATATCTGGCCTATAGCCCGGGTCGGAAAAAATAGTTTTAAGCATTATCAAATCACTCTCTGGCGTCGCGCCCGGGAGCTGGGGCATTAAATGGAAGTCGGTTTTAAATCCAAAATTGCGGAGCAGTTCCGCGGCACGCTTGGCTTCCGCGCTGTCGTGCCCTCGTTTAGTCAATTCTAAAATCGTGTCATCGGTATGCTGTACGCCCAGCTCAATCCTCGTGGTGCCCATTTCGCGCATTTGCCAAATAGTTTTTTCGGTCACGCAATCGGGCCGCGTCTCCAGCGTCAACCCAATAATGCGGTGTTTGGATTTTTCATTGAGACGCTGTTGTCGTTGTAGTTCAGCGCGAAGATCAGCGAGCGGTGTTGTCTCAGTCAATTTGATTTTCCCCGCGAGTGGATTTCGTTTCGGCTCAATTTGTTTTCTTGTTTTCCTCCGCGAGTAGATTTCGCTGTGACTCAACTCGTTTTCTTGATTTTTCGACACTTCATTCGCCCCGCGGTACGACTCCAGCACAAACCAATACTGGTAGGGTAGGGGATACGAATTCCACGTCCCGCCCTTAATAATTAATTCAATTTTATCCGTGGGGTGGCCGTTGTTTTCCAAAGCTTCAATTCGCCGGGCCATTTGTTCATAGGGGTTAAACTTGAGCGTGAGCGCCCGCATGGCGGCCGGCTCTTCGGATAAATAGCTTTTGGGCATTCGTTCATCAAGCGGACAATACACGCACTGCCCCGGGCAGGGGTAGGGCTTAACGAGGGACGTAACAATCGTCACACCCGACAATGTGCGCACGGCGCGGCGCGTCAAAAGTTTCTCCAATGTTTTATTGGTACTAATTCTTTTCTTTTTAAGAAGATTATGATAGGCTGAAAGTAGCGCCGTTTTAGTTGGCAATTGTTTGTTTTCACTCGTTATTTTTCCAACCTTTAAACGTTTGAGGATATTAAACTCAGACTCGTTTTTAGGGAGTTTTAGAATGGCCGCAAGAATTATTTTTTCTTCAATTGTCATAGAATGTAATCCGAATCAACGAATCATCCGAATCTACCAATGTCCGAATAATAACGAATAGACATTTGTAGATTAGGATATTCGTAGATTTGGATAAAAATTTGTAGATTAGGATTATGCTCAACATTATTCAAAAAACCAAAGACGACTACAATAAAATCGCCAAGCATTTTTCGGCAACACGAAATCGCATTTGGCCTGAGTTTAAGGAGTTTACTCCATATTTGAGAGATGGTCAACGTATTTTGGATTGGGGTTGTGGCAATGGGCGCTTGCTCATGATGATTGAAGGACGTAAAATTCAATACGTTGGTGTTGATCAAAGTATTGAACTTTTAAAACAAGCGCGGCGTATTAATCAGCAGGCCGTTAAAAGTGGACAAGCTCATTTTTATTCTACCGCTAATCGAGATAAGAAATTCCCGTCCAGTTATTTTGATATGGTTTTTATGATTGCTTCATTTTTTCATTTGCCCGATGAAGTGAGCCGAAAAGAACTCTTAAAAAAAACATGGCGAGAATTAAAATCGGGAGGTCTTTTGTATATATCAGTATGGAATTTAGAAAGCGATTGGGCTAAGCAGAAAAAAAAGAATTGGAAAATTCTGGGGAATAATGATTATTTAATTCCGTGGAAGAATCCATCTGGCAAAACTTTGGTTCATCGTTATTATCATCATTTTACCAAAAAAGAATTGAGCAAACTTTTAGCTCAAATAGGGTTCACAATCGAACGCCTTAGTTTTGTTAACTTTGATGGTTGGACTGATGATAGGGGCGGACGGAACCTGATCGTAATTGCGAGTAAATAAAAATCCCCTGCCGATTCGGCGGGGGATTTTAAACACCAGCGGTTTTGAGCTTGGGGGCAAGCGTTCTCCCCGCGAGCGGGGCCGTGTAAAGGGCTGCTACTTTTTTGGTGATGTCGCACCACTGGTAATCTTTAAGCGCCGTCTGCCTATTAGCTTCACCAGCCTTATCTAACAAGGCCGGTTGTTCCAAGAGGGTAATAAGTTTATGGGTCAAGCTCTCCACATTAGTATTGTGGAACCAAAAGCGGCTGTCACTAATCACTTCCTGGTGTTCCGGAATATCCGAGGCTAACACCGCGCGGCCGGCGGCCATGGCTTGGAGAATGGTTAAAGGCAAACCCTCATTCTCGGACGGATGTACCAAGAGGCGGGTGTTGGCGTACAAGGCATCGAGCTTTGCGCCACTCTGCCAGCCGGTAAAAATAATGCTCGCGTCACCCTTGGCCATATTTCTTAATTCGGCAACGTAGTCATCGGTAAACGCGCTGCCCCCGACAATCACTAATTTGTACTGGTGCATTAGTAGGGGAGACAGACGCCGCGCCGCGCCCCAGGCTTTAATGAGGTAATGCGCGCCTTTGTGTTTTACCAAACGTGTTACCATCAGCACGTATTTATTTGGTTCAACATTCCACGCGGCCAGGCTTGCAGTGCTCGGGGCAGGTTGCAGGGTGACGCCGTTCGGAACAAACACGGTCATTTCATGGTACTCATTTAAGCAATAATTTTGAATCGTCTTGGAGACGCTAATGGTTTGATGGGGGAAGTAACACGCGGATTTTTCACCGAGCTTAAGAAACCACCGCGCCATCGGCCCCCATTTTTGGTGGTAGCGGTCAATGCAGTGAAACGTCGCCACCACAATCGTCCGAGGCAAAAAAATACGCGGAATCCAACTGAGGAGTGAAGGCCCCACGCCGTGATAATGAATCACATCCGGTTTTTGGAACAAAGCGTGAATCGTGGACGTAAACGTATGCACAATGGCATCCAAATGCTTAGTGTGAATGGTTGGCGTAACAATAATTTTAATGCCGGGAACAGCCTCGGAAATTTTAGGAGTGTACCAACTGCGCGCGTATAGCAAAATTTCATGGCCGCTTTGGGTCAAGTTCTTGCTCAATTCCTCAACATGGCGTTCAATGCCGCCATACAGCGTTGGGAACCCCTTTTGTCCGATCATTACTATTCTCATATAATTTAATCACACGAATTTTACTGGTTATCACTCACGAATTTACGAATGTCGCTAATTTTCGAATATGCGAATTGTCGTATTCGCGAATTTGTTATGATTCGCATTATCCCAGATTCGTGTTGCGCGTAACGGCTCACTATAGCATTTTCTGTATTGATTGTCAAGAGGTAAATATGGGCTAACTTAAGAGAAAAAAATCATGTTAACGATAGATCAAATGGGTCGTTTATCGTTTTGTGTGTCTCGTGTATCGTGTTATGGTGTGGATAAGTGGCCTTGACGCCAACGCATTTTCTTGTTAATGTTAAAAGAATATGAATGTAACTCACTCGTATAAATTGCTCGCGCTCAAGAAGGGCCTTATTAAGACCCTATTTGTCGTACGTCCAATTTGGAACCAGGGTGAGTATGAGTTTAGTAGAGCTTGAACGCAAGCTGGCAAATACTAAAAGTCAACCTCACCCTGAGACCAAAAGTCCCAGGGTTTTTAAATAAAATAGTTCTTTACAAACGGTGTGTAGGTGAGGCTCAGTTGTTCTGAGGATGTATCCAGATATTCGGATAATCCAGATTGACGGATCACAGCTAATCGGAACAAGCGAGCTTTACCTCACCCGAACAGAAGTTCCCTTCATCCTGCTACGCCAACAGGAGGCCCACCATGATCTACCCGAACGGCGACCCCAACGATCCCGACCGCGATCCCCGCCCCTCCCGCCGCGAGCGTCGCAGCCAGACGCTTCCCGCCCCGCTCCGCCCCGGCACGCTCTCCGACGGCACCGCCCCGACGATCGGCGACCTGCCCAACCCGGACCTGCCCCCGCCCCCGCTCACGCCCCACATCCACAACGAGCTGGCGCCGCCGCAGACGGTGGCGTAGTGCGTACCCGTCGTAATAGGCTCAAGGAGCTGGCAGCAGTCGACATCGAAGAAGCGCTCGCGGAAGACATCGATCGCGGCTGGGAGCGGGCCACGGCTGGTTTCCCGGTCGAGTTCGATCTCTCGACCAAGGAAGGGTGCCGGGCCTTCGACCAGGAGATGGCCGATCGGCGCCAGCCGGAAGACGGCCAGTAGCGCCACAAGGGAACAAGAGGAGTCCCGCCCCGCAACTGCGGGGCGGGACTCCTCACCCGTCTCAACTTTCAGCAAGAAATTTCTAAACGCCGTCCGCCAACTGGCGGAGCGGATTGGAAATTGCTTGGTGCGAGTAAAGAATTATCAATAAAAAATATGACAAAGCACAATTTGAGTATTAGTAACGTCGTAATTATTAACCTCCTGGCACCAATGGGGTGATTATGGTTTGAAAAAATAAGTAGTTCGCAAACCACAATCACCCCCGAGCCAGTCGGGGGTTTTTGTTAAAAAAGCAAATAGGTCAGTTGTGCCTCTCGATGTAAACTCGAGGCAGTGCACCAGCACTGGAAGATTCCTTCGAAGATCTTTCACTGTAGTGGCTTTTACTGACCTATTTGTCCATTACGGTGTAAAGATCTTCAACGGAGCCTTCCAATGGTGGATTGGCTCTTTTTGTTACTGGCTTGAAAATAATGAGGTAAAACCAAAATTATTTTCACGAGCAGTAACAATCCGCCTGTGGCGGATATTCGTTCACAATCTCAAGGAGAGGAGGCAAGTCATGGAAAACACGGTCAACCATCAGATCGTACCGGACAGGCGCTACGTCAAAAAGCCCGAGGGCGCGTTCGGCGACAGCGATGTGGTGGTTGGCTACCACTGCGCCGCGTGCGGCGCCAAGGGCGAGACGCGTGAGGAAATCAACCAGGAACCCTGTTACCCCGTGATGGGGTAGAAAGGAGAGAAAAATGGGTTGGACAAGCATAAAAACCGCTCCAACTCACTTTGTTCACAAATTATTTTGTGGGCATGGTGAGAGCGGTTTTTTTGTAGCGAAGATGTGGTTTGCAAGAGTGTTTTTTTGTGCTATAATAATTTTGTTGAAAATCTAACGTAGAATCCAATCAATTTAGAAGTATGAATGTAAACCGAACTCCTGAAGAGCACTGCAGGCTTCTCACGATCAGCACTAGAACATCTTACGATGCGATCGGTTCTATTTATTGTCCGGTTTTGAAAGAAAATGTTGTTTTTAACGCGCGCGGTTTTCATCATCTTAATTATAGCTCTGATGGCACGCCAAGAAATCTAAGGGAAAGAATATATAAAATGACTTTGTTCCCATTAGCAATTCCCGTGATTAAAAATGCCATAGGCATAGCAGAGGAAAGAGATGTTGTAGTAAGAGAAAACAGAAAGAAAAACACCAGACTTAAAAAAGGAAAAGCTTATGCAATTGTGGCGTTGGTTGGTAGAATAACCCCCATAAAAATAAGAGTGATTCTGCTTAAAATCGGTAATGGCAATCTAATGTTCAGAAGTATAATGAAAGACTAAAAAGCCGCTTACTTAGCGGTTTTTTAGTATGTCCGGCTTCGGCTTAGGAGAATCCTTTGCCGAACAAGGCTTTCGCCCACGGACACATTATTAAAGTACCATAATATTAAATTTTTGTCAAGGTATGTTAAAGTTGTCAATAGGTTATCTGTGGATAATAAAAATCAGCTTTTTTATTTAACTTTTCCCAAATTATTTTTTTATGTTACACTAAGGCCATTATGAAAACCTTAATTGACGGGCAGGGAATTGCCAAAAAAATTAACAGCGAGACTAAAGCCCAGGCCACGAAGCTGCGTAAACAGGGGATTGTGCCCAAACTCGCGGTGGTGCTGGTGGGCAACAACAAAGCCTCGGAGGTGTACGTGCGCCAGAAGCAGGCCATAGCCAAGTCGGTCGGCGTGGATTTTAGTTTGCATAAAATTCCCTCTGCAATCACGCTGAACCGATTTAAACAGATTATAAAAAAGATTCAGACAGATGCTAAATTATCAGCCTTGATTGTACAGCTCCCACTGCCAGAAAAATTATATACACGGGAACTGCTTAATGTTATTCGTCCAAATCTCGACATTGATTTTTTAACTGATGCCAACCTGGGCACGCTTATTTCCAAAACTAATACGCTGGAACCGCCCACGGCCGGAGCCATGCTGGAAATTTTGCGCAGCCTTAAAATCTTTCCCAAAGGCAAACAGGTGGTGGTAATTGGCGCTGGAGCGTTAGTCGGCCGGCCGCTGGCATTGCTTCTTCTCAACGAACGCGCCACCGTCACGGTGTGCAACACCGCCACGCAAAATCTTCCCGAACTTTGCAAACAGGCCGATATTATTATGAGCTGTGTAGGCAAACGCAACCTGGTCCGCGGCAACATGGTCAAAAGGGGCGCGGTGGTGATTGACGCCGGGTTTGTGTTTGAAAATAACAAAGTTTCCGGTGATGTGAATGTTATAGAAGTTGCCAAAGTCGCGCGCTATGTCACTCCAACCCCCGGGGGCGTAGGGCCGATTACGGTCGCCAAGCTTTTGAAGAATGTTGTTTTGAACGCCGAAAGATTTAAAAAATAATTTGTCATTCCGAGCGAGGTCGCATCTGCGGCTGACGAGGTCGAAGATCCTCCAAGGAGGTAATCTCTGTCCAACAAAATCACCAGCAATGGAACAATGGAACAATTGAGCGAGGTGATTGAGACAGAGATCCTTCGCTACGCTCAGGATGACAAAGCCTTTGATTTATGTGGTTAGTTATTGCTCTTATCGGCTACGCCCTGCTCGCCATCGTTGCCATAATGGATAAACTCATTGTGGCCAAACATCGCCTGGCACCTTCGTCCGTAGCCATGTATTCAACCGCGCCGCTCCTCATCGCTTTTTTGTTCCTGCCGTTTGGCGTGCTCAAACTCACGAGCAGTTTTGACGGGGCAGTGGCCTTAGTTTCCGGCGCGACATTCGTGGTGGGCCTTTATGCCATGTACCGGTGTTTCGCTATAAGCGAAGTGAGCCACAGCGGCCCCCTGGTTGGCGCCGCCACGGCCATTGGTTCGGTGCTAGCGAGCCGCTGGTTTTTATTTGAGCGCATTTCAGAGCGTCAACTTATGGCAATTGGTCTTTTGGTAGTCGGCTCCCTGATTATTTCGATTGTCCGCGGCAAACGCAAAATTATCTGGTCAGAGGGCATTGGCTGGGGGCTTATTGCCGGCCTTGGCTTCGCGCTTTCCAACGTAGCGGCCAAATATTTTTACACGCGGTATGGTTTTTACAGCGGGCTCGTGTGGACGCGCGGCATGATAGGATTAGCCGGGCTCGCGCTGTTTGCTGTGCCTAGCGTACGCCATAACGTTAGAATGAAAAAGTCTGTTGCTGCGGCCACATTTCAAACAAATAAAAAGCCATTTCACGCCGGCGTATTTCTCGCGCTTGATAAAATTCTTGGTGTCAGTGGGGTCTTGTTAATTCAGTACGCCATTGCGCTCGGCAGTGTCGCCATTGTGAACGCCTTGGCCGGCGTGCAATATGCTCTGCTCATAGTTTTGGCAGTGGTACTATCTAAATTTTCCCCGCAATTTTTTAGAGAAGACCACGGCGCGCGCGAATTGGCGCAGGAGGGGTTTGCGATAATCACTATGGCGGCCGGATTGGCCCTGCTCATTATGTGACAGCAACACCGCGCTTCAATGGACGTAGGGTCGCGTCTCAAAGGACGTTACACGATAAGATTCCGTTGAATCGGACATGATTTAGTTAAATCATATGAAAAGAATTATTAAAAAAATGCTGTGGTATCTTGCCGCCATTCTCCTCGCTGCTGGCATTGTCGGCTACATCATTCTCATCCGCACCAGCTTTTATAACCCTAAAATGATTTTAGGCGTGAGCTTTGACCCAGATTACGCGCGATATCTTGGTCTTGATGCGGCCTCAACTTTTAATAACCTCATTATCGGGGAGTGGCAATTTAAACATATTCGCCTGTCGGCACAGTGGGATATTATTGAGCCAACTCCGGGGCAATTTAATTTTACCGAGCTTGATTCGTTCATGAAAGCGGCCGAGGGGCGGGGCGTCAAAATAATTTTAGCGCTTGGCCAAAAAACGCCGCGCTGGCCGGAGTGTCATTTGCCCAACTGGGCGGTACAAATCCCGCCGGAGGAGTATCGCTTAGCGCGGCTGGCGTACATTACAGCGGTGGTGGCTCATTTTAAAGATAACCCAGCCTTGGAAATGTGGCAGGTAGAGAACGAACCATTTTTGCCGTTTGGCAAATGCCCAGCGTTTAGTCAAAGCGATCTGGCCGAAGAACTCGCGCTGGTTAAAACGACGGACGGAACGCACCCCAGCCTCGTCACCGATAGCGGCGAACTTTCCACCTGGCGCCAAACGGCCACGGCCGCGGAATTTTTTGGCACCACCATGTATCGCGTGGTATGGAATAAATATCTAGGGTACGTGAGCTACGATTGCTTGCCGGCCGCGTTTTACCGTTTTAAACTTTGGCTCGCGGGGCGTTCACCCCAAACCGCCTATGTGGTGGAACTGCAAGGCGAGCCGTGGATTCCGGATAGCGATGTTATTAAAACACCCATGAGTGAACAAAATAAATCGCTCAATCTTTCCCGCCTCCAAAAAAATATTAATTACGCGTACCGCGTCGGCCTGTCTCGCTCTTATCTCTGGGGCGCCGAGTGGTGGGCGTGGCTTCTCAAAAACGGGCACAGTGAAATTAGCGATTATATACAAAAACTCCCCAAAGTTGAAAATGTTCCTTTGCATTGACTTTTATAAAAAACTAGGGTAATATTAAGTTCTTAGTTTTGCGTGCCTAGCTCAGTTGGTTAGAGCACCTCGTTTACACCGAGGGGGTCAGGGGTTCAAATCCCTTGGCACGCACATCGTTTTTTCAAATATTTTTTGGTTTAGTATAATGGTTCGCTCGGCATTCGCCGGGTATCCCGGGTTTATCCCGGGGCGAATTCCCCAGCGTGCACAGCTACTTCAACGCCGTAACAGGCCTTGTTTTTTTGCGGAGCGCACGGGCTATCACACAGGAACAAAATGTGCTAAAATAATAGTACTATGTTTTTCTGTTCAGCGCCCAAACCACAAGACGAATGCCAAGTGGTGCTCCACCAGGGGAAGTATAAAAAAACCGCCACGCTTACCGAGGCGGTGTTTATGATTACCGGCATGACAATTGGCGCCGGGGTCCTCGGCATCCCCTTTGTGGTGGCGCGGGTGGGCCTCGCCATTGGCCTAATGGAAATTTTATTTTTAGGCGCGGTCATGCTGTTTTTAAATTTAATGATTGGGGAAGTCGCGTCCTTGACTGGCGATAGCTTACAACTTACCGGTTTGGCTGGAAAATATTTAGGGCCATGGGCAAAATTAATTTTTTCCATAACATTTATGCTTGGGTCATACGGCGTCCTCTTAGCCTATCTTGTAGGCATGGGCGCCACGGTGGCCGCGCTGATCGGTGGCAGCAGTACGGTTTGGAGCATTATATTTTGGTCAATCGGAAGCCTGGTGGTATGGCGCGGTCTGTCGGCGGTAACGATTTTTGAAACCACCTTTGGATTTTTTGTGATCGCGTTTATTGTCGGTCTCTCGTTCTATCTGTTGCCGCATATTAGCTTCATCAATTTAGGATACGCGAATCCCGCGAGTTTTTTTCTCCCCCTGGGCGTTATTTTGTTTGCCTTGGACGGCGCGCCCGCCGTGGCCGAAGCGCACGCGTTACTCCCGCGCGACCCCCGCACGTTTAGGCGTGCGGTAATTATTGGTACCATGATACCTGTGGCCGTGTATTTTTTGTTTACGCTCGCGGTGGTTGGTTCGCAAGGCTTTGGGGTTGACCCCATTGCCACCGTGGGTTTGGGAGCAGAGTACGGCGGACTAATTAAACTCCTGGGGAGCCTTTTTGCGATTGTGGCCATGGGCACGGCGTTTGTTGGTCGCGGCACGGCGTTTAAAGACACCCTCCACTGGGATTATAAAATTCCGCCCTGGGCGGCGGAACTTTTGGTGTTCATCATCCCGCTGGCGTTATTTTTAGGCGGAGTAACCAATTTTGTGCAAATTTTAAGCATTGTGGGCGGGGTATTTTTGGCGCTAGAGGCCATTATCATGGTATTGGTTTATGTCCGGGCGCGCCATCATCATGTGGCTGCCAATTCGTTCCGCTTAGCGCATCCGGTGTGGCTAGAGTTCTGTGTTCTTCTGGTCTTTACAAGCGCAGCAGTTTTGAGTATACTAAAGTTCGTCACCTGATTCATGTATTACGATACAATGTGACTGTTTGTATCGTTCTATGTGTAGCGTGTCTCGTGTTCAAGGGGATGGTGTTTGTTGTTGGTTGGTTTATCGCCCGCCCGGTCGATCGAGTGATTACTCATCAACAACTTCCTCCTATCTTCTTCTGTTGATGACGAAACAGTAGTGAGACCTCTCCTCCCGTCCTCCCCTCTGCAGAGGGGAGGAGGAATCGCGACCCTCTCCTTAGCAAAGGAGAGGGCAGGGTGAGGTCTGTCTCGTCAAACTTATACAATTTACCTAATTTTTTATTATGGAAAAATATTTATTTACCTCAGAATCCGTTACCGAAGGCCATCCGGATAAAATTTGCGATCAAATTTCTGACGCAGTTTTGGATAGTCTATTAGAGCAAGACCCCAACTCGCACGTGGCCGTGGAATGTTTTACCACCACCGGCCTCGTTATCGTGGGCGGCGAAGTGACCACGAAAGGCTATGTTGATGTGCAAAAAATTTCTCGCAGTGTGCTCCAGGATATTGGGTACGTTGATCCAGCCTACGGCATTGGTGCCGAGAATGCCGGCGTACTCGTGTCCATTCACGAACAATCACCGGACATTGCCCAGGGTGTGAACCGCACCAGCGTGGAAGACCAAGGCGCTGGCGACCAGGGGTTAATGTTTGGCTACGCTTGCAAAGACACCCCGGAATTAATGCCACTTCCCATTATGCTGGCGCATCAGCTCGCGGAGCAGTTATCAGTCGTGCGTAAAAACGGAACCATTCCATACCTACGGCCGGATGGTAAAACGCAGGTGGCGGTAGAATATGATGGCAACAAAGCCGTGCGCCTCACGAACGTCGTTGTGGCCGCCCAGCATCACGACAACATCACGCTGGAACAACTCCGCGCCGATATTACGAAGCACGTGATTGAACCAATTTGCAATCACTACATGGACAAAGACACCCAGTTTTTTATTAACATGACCGGTAAATTTGTCATTGGCGGCCCGCAAGGCGACACCGGCCTTACCGGCCGCAAAATTATTGTGGACACCTACGGCGGCATGGGTCGGCACGGCGGTGGTTGTTTTAGTGGCAAAGACCCCAGTAAAGTAGACCGCTCCGGCGCGTACATGGCGCGCTATGTTGCCAAAAACGTGGTCGCGGCCGGCCTGGCGGAACGCTGTGAACTGCAAGTCTCCTACGTTATTGGCCGCGCCGAGCCAACCAGCATTAACATCAACACCTTTGGCACCGGCACGGTGAGCGATGAAAAACTCGTCGAGGTAATTAAAAAAGTGTTTGACTTCCGCCCGGGCAAAATTATCGCGGAATTGGATTTGCTCCGACCTATCTACCGCGCTACGGCCGCGTATGGCCACTTTGGCCGCGCCGAATTTCCGTGGGAAAAAGTAAATAAAGTGGAAGCGCTCCAGGCGGCGGTGAAGTAGGCAGTTAAATTCCCTCCCCTGTTAGGGGAGGGACAGCCAGCCTTGATGAGCCAAAGGCGAGACAGGTGGGAGGGGAATAAAAAACGGGCCAATCAATGGCTCGTTTTTGGTTGAATTGAATTGTTAAGCAATGTGTAGCTCCAGTTTTATTTTTTTAAGCAAACGTTCGTGTTCATTCGTCACTTGTTTTTGCGAGTCAATTTCGTTTTGGATTCGTTTAACAGTTTCATTGGTGTAGATCCGTTCTTCGTCAAGACGGGTTAAAATCCGCATTACCTTATCTTGCCCATCGGCATATTGATCGCTCGTGAGCACACGATCAACCTTGCCTTCAATTTTTTCAAGGCGATCGTCGTGCTGTAATAATTTGTGAATCACTTTATCTTCATCCATATCAATACTATTGTAGACCAGACGAGCAGTCTGTGTCAATCTTCTAATCTTCAACTTTACGGCACCACCACCGCCCCTACGCGCGAGCCGCGGTCCGAAGACGCAAGCACACTCGCAATCTCGGCTTTGCTTACCGAGAGTTGTTTGCCCGTGACGCTGTCCGTGGCGCTCCAGGCAATGTTTTTTAATAATGACAGCGTATGCCCAATGTCATTTGGCCCCGGCGTTACGCTCACTTCAAAATACAAGCCGGTGTGGCTGTGGGCTGGCAGTTCCGCAAAATTCCAGGCAAGCGAATTGGTCCCGGCGTCAAACCGCACGGGCTGGCCAATGGTTACGCTTTGTTTGCCGGTAAAACGCGCTCCTGAACCAAGGGTCGCGCTAAAGGCAATATTCGTAATGGGATTTGTGGTATTTTCCACTTCCACAAACAGCCAGTAGCTGGTCGTTTCACCAACTTTGGGCGGGAGCGCGCCACGGCCCAACTGGTCGCCCTCGGCGGTGTAGTAGCGCGCCACGGCCAGTAAATTAAGCTCGGTAGCGAGCGGAAGACTAGCCAGTGCGCCTGGCTCGGTAAACAGTTCGCCGGGAATTTCGGCAAATTGCGCTTCCATAATCGGCGTAACTTCAAAAGCAGTTGCTTGATTCGGGGCATTTTTTAAGCTGGGCAGAAGTGTCAAATTAACAGTAAACGTATCACTTCCGCCAGGGCCAGTATTGGCGAGCGCCGTGCGCATTGTTTTATCCACAAGCAAATCTCCGCCATCAATTCCCAAATGGTTTTCCGCGGCGGTGGTTTTTAAATCAACCGTGCCGGGCGTGGGGCGAAGGCGCAGTCTAAGCGCAGCGGTCGGTTTACTGCTGTGGTTTTCCCAGTGCAATTCCAGAGGCAATTTCATTCCGCCTTCGGCAAAGCGCGCGTCCGTTGCCAAGCGCGCCGTGGCCGTAAGCATGGGTTGAAAAATATTTATGGTTTGCGCGGCCGCGCCTTGGGGTATCAAATGGCCGTTAATAAGTATGGTTGGAGTAATTGCCAGCCGCGCTTCTTTTTTATTTGGCATGGTCACTTTGCCATTCACCGTTATGGTTTGTCCTGGGAGCAACTCAAGCAATGCCAGTTTCTTTAATTCCGGAATCTGTGTCGGCCAGTCGTACACAACGGTCAAATTGTTCAAAGTTCGCTCGCTCGTATTCGTTAGCGTGTACACAAACGGAAGGGTTTGGCGCGTGAACGATGAACTGGCCATCGTCAAATGTCCTTCTAGCACGCTCCCTGGCAGGCGCGCGATAAACATCCCCAGCTGTTGTTCGCGATCAGTCCGGTCATCGGGGCGGTACGATAGGGCGGCAATAATTTTATCATCTTCTTTGGGCTCGCTCCACAGCCAGCCGTGGATAACAAAATTTCCCATAGCTCCGGCGCTAATGTCCGGGAGTTTGGCAGTTCCGTCAGCGTCAAAATTTTTTTGCGGCGTTTCGTCGCGATTGACAACAAAGCCCGGCGGCAAGCGTATCGCCAGCGTCGCGTCTCGGAGAGTGAATTTGCTCCGGTTTGTGTACGCGACAATAATATTTGTCGTTTGGCCGCTCCGTAGGCGGCCGTCACCAAGTGTCACCGTCACATCAACCAAATCCACAATGCCGGGCTTCCATAAAAAAAAGAAAATACTGGCGGCAAAAAAGAACCCCGCGAGCCCAAGAAGAAACAAATCAAAGACAAACAATTGCTGGGCGTGTTTATACACGCCGTGGTAGTGCGTGCGGTAATGGCGGTGAAGATACTTATGAACGTGTTTAATCATAAATTAGTTTCCGTGGTATTATATAGGGAAAGGGCGAATGAAGCAAATAAATTATGACGTACGCGTTTAGCGTCAATTGTCATTCTGAGTGTAGCGAAGAATCTCTCTCCAATTTGCAAAATAACCATTAACGGACAGAGATCTTTCGTTACGCTCAAGATGACAGCGAAACGCGTAAATCATGCTAAATAAAAATCCCTCGCGTTAAGGAGGGACTAGTTTGTTCTTTATTTTTTAGAGAGGAGCAGAGGGATAGGGTGGTTGATTAAGAGGCGGGAGTCGGAGGTGGCGGCACAACAGGTTTTGGCAATGATTTGGGGTTGGGGGAGTAAAGCGGGTTTTTAATCTTCCACTTATCCACAAACTGCCCGATGCCCTTTTTGGCTAATTTATTGCGCGTGGTGGTATGGCGCTGGGACCATTTAACCAGGCTTTCAAAGTTAATTTTATAGCGTCCGGCCACAATTACATAGGTTACCTCCTGCGATTGCAAGGCCCGGCGGATTGTTTGGGTATTAACGCCAAACAAACGGGCCGCTTCTGATACGGAAACACGGATTAATTCCTTGTTTTCTGTGGCTGGTTTAACAGAAATGTTAGCCATAGGTAAAATTTGTATACATTAGTGTAGACAAATCATATCAAAAAAGCATGTTTTTGTCAAGTCGGCCACATTTGAGTGGTTTAAAAATAGAAGTTACATATATAAAATTTGTATACACTAGTGTATACAAAAAATAAATAAAATGGCTAAAAATAAGCTAAAAAAGAAATAGTTAAATCAAAAACTAAATTTGTATAGAGTAGTGTATACAAAAAGACATATTAAACAATTAAAACAATCAATTGTCATCCTGAACGCAGTGAAGGATCTCTGTCGGTCATTGTTCGGCCAATTGGACAGAGATTCTTCGCTTTGCTCAGAATGACAGTAAAAACGCTTTCCGTCATGTGTTATAGGTTTGACCAAATGCCTATTTTTTGATACTATTAGCCTCATTCACTGGGGTGTAACTGTAACATTTTTACTCATCTCACGTCTTCTATAATGTCAGGTGCCAAATTCAACGAAAAGAAAATACTCTATCAGTTGCGCACCAACCCTAATCCGGAAGATTTCGCCGTTCTTTACGATACCTACGTTAAACAAATCTATCATTTTGTTTACTTTAAAGTAGCCTCTTCCGAGGAGGCGGAAGATATCACCTCCGAAGTATTCCTTAAAGCCTGGCACTACGTGCAAGCGAAAAAAGAGATTAACAGTTTTCGCGGCCTCCTCTACCGCATGGCCCGAAATGCCATTATTGATTTGTACCGCGCCCGCGCTGGTAAAGCCGAAGTAATGCTGGGAGAAGAAATTGAGATGGCCGACCCCGAAAATTGGCAAGCCGCAATTGAACTAAAGTCTGATACGGAGGGCGTGCTAGCCGCGCTGAAAAAATTAAAACAAGAATATCAGGAAGTCGTAACGCTCCGTTACATTGAACAGCTCGACATTCACGAGATCGCGGAAATCATTGGCAAAGGCAACGTGGCAGTACGAGTCACTTTGCACCGGGCGCTGAAAAAATTAGAACAATTATTGCCGAAGCAAACATAAATATGGCTCACCGCATTATTGCACAATTAGACCAGCTCCGCGCGGGGAGAAAAATTGACCCTCGCTCCGAGTGGATTACCGAAAGCCGCCGCCTGCTTTTAGTGCAGATGAAAAATACCCTGCCGGTTAAGGCTAACCCCCCCCAAACCGCGCCATTAGAGCAAGCCTGGAATTGGCTCGCGAATTTTATGTCCGTAAATATGGCAGAGCGCGTGGTTCGTCCGCTGGCGGTTTTAGTTATTGTGCTTTTGGTGGCCACCCAACTGGTTAACAACGTGGACGCGGCTTACGAGGCTTTGCCCGGCGACTGGCTATATCCGGCCAAGCGCGCGGCCGAACAAACTCAAGTAGCGGTGGTCGCCATGATGGGCGATCAGAATGGCGAAACAAAACTCCATATTAAATTTGCCGGTCGCCGCGCCGAGGAAACAAAAAAAATATTGCAGCGCGATGTAACCACCCAAAACACAGCCCAAGCGGTGGCTACGGTAGCCGATCTTAAAGTTGAAATTGCCACGGTGAATCAAAAATTAAATGATGCGGGCACAAGCGGCCTGGGCGCTGATGTGGCCAAAGACGTGAAGCAAAACAGTGAACAAATTAAAGATGTACTGCAGGATGTTAAAAATAATTTGTCAGTCTCGACCAGTACCGCCAATTCCGCTTTGTCACAAGCTGTTAGTGAAACCAAAAATTTGGTCAAAGATGTTTCCGTAAAAGCCGTGGAAGTTTTGGTTTCCAAGCAACTGGCTGGCGACGCGAGTGTTTCTAAAGAAGAAGTTGCGAAGGTAGTGGCTACTACGCTCCAATCGGCGGCTAGCGATGCCAACATGTCAAAACAAAATGTCGATGGTGTCAAAACCATTATTGACGCTGTAAAAACCGAAGTAAAAGATTTAACCACTGATTTTAAAAAACAAGGCAATGAAAATTTAAACGTCGTTACCACGAGCAAACAATTTAGCGACCAAATTAACGTGGTGGCTAACCAAACCGTGGCGGCCGTCCTCCAAACCGAAGCGGTGTCGGCCCAGGTGCAAAAAAGCGTTATCGAAGGGCAGGCGCTGTTATCCACCGGTGATTTAACCAAGGCCGTGGATAAAATTAAAGAAGCCAACCAGGCCAGCCAAACGGCCGAAAAAATTTCCGATCAAAGTTTGCAAACCATCCAAAGCGTGCTCCCCATTGTTCAGGTAATTAAAGATAACAATCCAGTTGTCTCGCCGTCTACCAGCACGGTGAGCGGAGCAGTTTTTGTCAAGCCGGTCAGTATAATAATGACGACCGGTACATTTGTTTTTACCACCACCACGGGCGGCGCGACAACTTTCAAAACCAGTACGTCTACCATAGCGCCGATAATTATTAATAAAAGGTAAAAAAATTGTCTTGCTCTCATTGTGACATTCAATTGTCATTCTGAGCGTAGCGAAGAATCTCTGTCCCAATCATTAGAAATGTAACAATGGGACAACGCCGACAGAGATCCTTCACTGCGTTCAGGATGACAGTAAAAATGCGAAAACGCGTTCCGAAAAGAAAAGTCATAGTGAGAGAGAGAAAACTTAAAAAATCAGGGCTAGGCAAAAGGTCGAAGGTCCATAGGGACCTGCCTAAGCTCATTAGTGCTTGTGGAATTCAAAAATTCCACCCCGAGCGACCTCGCATTTGCGGGGGAGTCGAGGGGCAGAAAAGAATTTCATGAGACAATTAATTTATATTATTTATTATGTCGAATGTAATAAAATTCGCAAAAAAAGCCTTTACACTCGGTGTAGTTTCTACCACTATTATGTGGTCAAGCATGGTGACCGTTTTTTTGCCATCCGTGGCAATGGCGGCCGTCTGCCCAGCGCTTAATCCTGGTGACATGATCAAAGTCACCGGTAAAGCCGCGATCTACGCTGTTAACAATGAAAATAAAGTACTTTATTTCCCAAGCGGAGATGAGTTCAAGAGCTGGCGCGAAAACTATGGCGGGTACATTGCTATTACCCAGGCCTGCTTTGACTCTTTAATGGTTCCTTCCACCTATCCAGGTGCTGTGAACTACCGCGGCGGTTCTTACGTCGTTAAGCGTCCGTCTTCGGATCAGCTTTACGTGGTGGAACCAAACAATGCCTTAGCCAAAGTTACCCCCGAAGCCGCCAAAGCGCTTTATGGCACTGGCTATAAAGTTATGACCGTAGCCGACGCCTTTTGGCCGCACTACGTTAACCGCGGCGCGGATGTAACCGAAGGCAAACCACACCCAGGCATGCTCGTTTTAAACGGCGGCAAAACTTGGTACGTGGATACCGACAACAAACTCCGCGAAGTAACGGCTAACGGCATGAGTGCCAATATGTTCATGAGTAAATTCGTGCACGTGGCAACTGATGCCATGATTGCCGGCATGAGCTTTGGCGATAAAATTGAGGCCGCAGTCGCCGCCTTAACTGACAAAACCCAAAGCGGCGGGGTAAAAGCCGGCCCTGGCCCAACACCCGGCCCGGTCGTAAGCGGCAACTTAATGGTTAGCTTGGCCGCGGACAACCCATTTGCCGCGACTATAGTATCGGATACTAATGGTGGCACAGTCGCGACTTCAAATGGCGCTCAATCCATGATTCCGGTTATGAAGCTGGTCTTCTCGGCCGGAGCCGATGCTGACCAAAACGTTACCATGGTTAAATTCAAACGCGGGGGCATTTCCGCTGATACTGATATCAGCAATATGTACCTCGTGGGCGATGACGGCAAAATTTGGGCTTCTAACCCCAGCGTGTCCAACAACATGGTTACTTTCACCAAAGCCGCCGGTCTCTTTATGGTTAGCAAGGGTATGAGCAAGAACGCTTGGGTGAAATTAGATCTTAAGAATAACCTTAGCGCTGGCAAGACCTACATGTTCACCTTAGCTGATTCCGCCAGCGTTGCTGGTACCGGATCAGTTGGTGGTTCATTCCCCATTTCCAGCAACACCTTTACCAGCGCATCCGTAACTGACCTTGGTAAATTAGCCTTTACCAATGTGAGCCCAACGGCCGCCGGTACGGTAGACCCAGGCACCCCCAACTTTGAATTGTGGCGCTTTACGGCCGCCAGCACTAACCAGGACATGGAAGTGCGCAAAATGACCTTTACCTTAGTTGGTTCGGTTAACCCGGGCGACATTAAGAACTTTAGCTTGTGGGATGGCGCCAAGCAAATTGGCACTACCGTGGTAGATATGGCCGCGGATAAAACGGTTATGTTTGATTGGGCCGCTGCGCCATACGTGGTTACCAAGGGCCAAACCCGCACCTTAAGCCTTAAGGCTGACATTGTAGGCGGTACCAACCGCACCGTATACGCTTCTATTCAAAACTCTGGTGACATCATCACCTGGGATAAGAACTACGGCGTATTCGTTAAAACCAACGGCACCGATACCTTCACTACTATCCAGGCCGGAGGTGCTACTTCAGTTAACTGGACCATTAACACCGGTAGCTTAGTTCAGACCTTGGCCGTAGACTCGCCTACCGGCAACATTGCCGATGGCGGCACCAACATCACGCTGGGCAAATTCCTGTGGAAAGCCAATGGCGAGGATGTTAAAGTTACCAGCTTGAGTGTGTCATCCACCTCTTCGGGAAACACTCTCAACAACGTGCGCTTACTGGTGAATGGTTCACAAGTGGGCAGTACCATTGCCAGCCACACGGCCAGCAATGGAGCCGACACTAATTGGGGTTCGTTTGGCAGCAGCTTCATAATCGGCGCGGGTAAAACCGCGGTGGTAGAAGTTAAAGCTGACACCACTCACTCCAGCGTAGCCGCCGATGAAACTATCCTTATTGCTCTTTCGGTTGGCTCCAGCAATGCCCAGGGAACGGTATCACTGACCAACATTAGCACCATAGCCCAAACCGGCAATACTTTGACTGTTAAGTCTGGTACTGTTACCGTAGCCAAAAATGCGGCGTTTGGTAACAAAACATCCGGCAACCCTACTGCCACGGTTAACGCCACCGGAGCCAAGGTTGGTTCCTTTGTAATTACCGCTGGTTCAGGTGAGGATGTTAACTTATCCCAGATAACTTTGCGTGACGATACCATCACCTATTGTATTGGTACCTACATGCAGAATCTGGCCATTAAAGATGGTTCGGGCAAACAGTTAGGTGTAACGTATGCCAATCCATCCAGCAGCTGTTCTACCCAGAACCCCTACACCTTTAATCTTACCCCGGCAGTTACCATTACCAATGGCGCGCAGTATGTGGTAGATGTCTTTGCTGATATGAAGGCCACGTCAACCGTTAACGTCGTCAATCTGTTTGATGTTAACACGGTAACGGCCAGCGGCGTCTCTACCGGTACTGATGCCAGCGGTTCTTCTCTGAACACCTCGCTCCAAGATGTGTTTATTGCCGGCTCCGGCGCCTTCATGATCCAAGCGGATTCTGACACGCCAATTGCCAGCAACTACCTAATGGGCGCGACTGACCAGACCTTGGGTAAATTCAAGGTAACGGCCAGCTCCACCGAAGCGATTAATATTACGCAACTCGTGGTGGGCGGAGTCTTTAGTAGCGGCGCAACCGGCACCATGATGAACGTTCGTTTGTTTGATGCCGATACTGGTCTCCAGGTTGGCACAGCGGCTCCATCATTTAGTGATTCAGTAGCCGGCACCAGCGGGGCTACCAGCACCTATTCGTTTGCCACCTTCTCTGGTCTCAACCTCCAGATACCAAAGGGCATCTCCAAGAGTTTGAACGTTAAGGTAGACTTTACGACCTATGAAGGTTCTGGTTTAAGCACCACTGGGCAAACTACTGCCTTGGCGATTGTTCGTAACTTTACGGGCGCCAATGCTATTGTCACGGTAACAGCCACCGGCGCTTCGTCCGGTTCCTCCCTCACGCCCACTATCTCGGCGGCTGGATCGGTAAACGTGTTTAACACCGCTAATACCGCCAATTCTATTATTGGCGCTTACGGTGCTACCAGCACGCTCTATCGCACTAAGCTTACCACTGCCTGGGCCAGCGATGCCCCAAGCGGTGCGGCTTCGCCAAGTGCCTCGCAGACCGTGGCTAAGTTCGTAATTACCAACCTAGCCAACGCCGGCTCTTATGTGGCTACCGTGAATAAAGTTGACTTTGATTTGTCAACCACTATTTCACAAGCCGCTGGAACTGGCACCAGTCGTGCCATCAATGTCTATAAAGACTCATTAAGCACGACTGCCTTAGAGACCACCAACTACTTTGTTGGCAACGGTCCTCGCCAGGTCTACGACACTAACTTTACAGACGCCAGCTTTACTGATGTCGACATTGCTTCCGGTGCTTCTAAGACGTTCTACGTCACTATGGACACCTCTGATGCCGCGTCAACCAAGAGCTTGTCAGTTCGTATTGGTAGCAGTGACGTAACCTGGTCTGACGGCGTGAGCACGAGCTTGACCGTAATGGCTCAAGATCTCCCGCTCCAGTACAAGACCTTTACGTACTAGTTGGTTTAGTTTAGCAGTAGCACAAAACTGTTCGTGAGTTAGCACGAGAACTAACAGAACAATCCCCTCGGTCATTTGGACTGGGGGGTTGTTTTATTATAGGAAAGCGAGTAAAGTAGTGTCATTGCGAGGTTCGCTCGAGCGATAGGGTGTGGATTTCGTCAATTGTCATCCCGACCGAAGCGTAGCGAAGTGGAGGGATCTCGCCAATCGACGTTACAAGATTCCTCCACTGCGGTCGGAATGACAGTTAACGCCTAACGCCTAAGTTTTCCTCCCAATCTTCGTCCATGTCTCGCCTTTCCAATTTCACCACCTACGCTCTCTACGCGGCCTTGTTTCTGCCGCTCGTCTTCACGTCCTTTACTTTTTTTCCGTGGAATTTTGGCAAGGTTATTATTTTCCAAATTATAGTTGAGATTTTAGTGTTTGTCTGGTTGGTGAGGCGATTGCACGCGAGACCCCTCCCTACCCTCCCCTTGAAAGGGGAGGGGGTGGCGATTCCTCCCCTCCTTTCAAGGAGGGGACGGGAGGAGTGGTCTCGCTGGTCGTGGTTTCACAACTTTACCCCGCTCGATTGGTCAATTCTCATATTCCTCTTCATTCTCATCATTACGGCGCTCACCGGTGTCAATCCAGCCAACAGTTTTTGGGGCAA
>JAHFHV010000003.1:55419-59854 GCA_023246725.1 Candidatus Magasanikiibacteriota bacterium
CTCCCTTACCATTTTCTTCCCCAGCATCCTTCCCGCCAGCTTAGTAAGCGGTTCGGGCGGCGGCATTGTTGGCAACCGCGCGTTTGCCGCCAACTATTTGCTTTTAGCGATTGGCATCGCTGTGTATCTCACGGCAACTCTCAAAGGCCGCTGGCGGTATGGCTTAGGAATTGCGGCAATAATTTTGCTGGCGGCCTTATTTCATCTTGGCACGCGCGGCGCGCAGGTGGGATTATTTGCTGGCATTATTACAGTGGCAGCGGGCCTGGTTTGGCAGTTTGCTAGACGAGACCGCCCCTCAATCCCCTCCTTTGCAAAGGAGGGGCAGAGCCAGCCACCCCTCTCCTCCGCAGACCGAAGGCCCTCGGAAGAGGGTGAGAGGGCAGGGAGAGGTCTCGCTAGTTGGCTGGCCATGGCAGCTGTAGCTTTCGTCGTTGTACTTTTCATCAGTCTAATAATTTTCGCCCAGCGTCCGGAATTTCGCCAAAAATTTCCTCGTCTGGCCGATCGTTTTAATTATCACCAGCTTGTTTCCGGCACCGGCGAAACGCGTTTAATGGCCTGGAAAATTGCCTGGCAGGGAATTAAAGAGAAGCCGTTTTTGGGCTGGGGTCCGGAGAATTACACTATTATTTTTAATAAATATTATAATCCGCAATTTTTAAAACACAGCTTTACCGAAACGGTGTGGGACAAGCCCCACAACTGGCTTTTAGAAATTGGCACGAGCGCCGGTATTGTTGGAATTATAAGTTACCTTGGAATTTTTGTGGTTGCCGGCTGGTCAATTTTGAAAAGACGATCGGGGGAATCGCGAATCGTTCTTCTTGCTACGCTGGTAGCTTATTTTGTGGCTAATTTATTTTTATTTGAGACCAGCAACTCTCTACTCTTGTGGTTTTTAATTTTGGCTTTTATTTCGAGTCAGCAGCAAGAATCAAAGGCGGTTGACAGCGAGACCTCTCCTCCCGTTCTCTCCTCTGCAGAGGAGAGGAAGAATCGCGAACCATCTCCTTCGCAAAGGAGAGGGCAGGGAGAGGTCTCGCATTGGCGTTTATTGTCCCTTGCCCCTTTCACCTTTCTACTTTTTATTTTAATTTGGAAATACAATATCATACCGCTCCGCGCCTCATATTATTTAAGCCGCGCGCATAACGCGCTTGACGCTGGCGTTTGGTCGGACAACGCCGTCAAAACGCTCTTCGTCCCGGTAACTTTCCGCGGCGAGAACGGCATATTTTTAGCCGAACGATTTATTCAGCTCGATAAATCCGGTTTGGCCATAAACAGTTCTTCCACGATTGCCGTTGCGCTTGAGGCCGCTCGCGCTTTAGATGAGGAATTTAAAGACCACCCGAATAATCCCTTGCCCGCGGCCTGGGCCGGGCAAATCTATATGGTACTGGGAGAAAAAGTTGATGCAAAATATTATGTCCCAGCCGAGAACGCTTTGCTCCAGGCGTATAAACTATCGCCCAACAAGCAAGAATTTTTATTTTTTCTCGGCCGACTGTATCTTTTAAACAAAAATTTTCCGGCCGCGCTTAAAGCGCAGTCCAAGGCCGTGGCGGTGGCGCCGGACGTGAACACTAGCCACTGGTTTTATGGATTAACTAAAATCGCGAGCGGCGATGTTAAAGGCGGCCTCCGCGAAATTGAAGCCGCCGAGCATCTGGGTTTTGCGTTTACCGCGGATCAACAATTATATGTTTTAGAACGCTATGCGGAGGCCAAAGAATATGCTACGCTGGTGAGCAAGTATCAAACCCTAATTGCGGCCGAACCGGAAAACGTGAACTGGTATATTAAATTAGCCACGGTGTACGCGGTAATGGGCAATAAGGCAGAGGCGCGCGCCACCGTGGCCAAAGCCCTGCAACTCTATCCGCCGCTAAAACCCGAGGCCGATAAGTTTATTAAAGAGTATAAATTGTAGTAACTCGATTGTCATCCCGACCGTAGTGGAGGAATCTCGCAACCAAACGACGACGAGATCTCTCGGCTACGCTCGAGATGACAGTAAGTAACTTTTCTGTATGAAAAAAAAACATCTCTACGTCATCATAACAATAATTATCGTCGGAGTGATTGGCGCGCTTCTCTGGCGCCAAGGCGTGTTTGGTGGCGACCAGGCGCTGCTCCACAGCATCAAAGACAAGCCCGCCCTGGTGGAACTATTCAACAAAGCCGCCGCGGCTGAAGCTGAAATTAAAAAAGATCCAACTAAAGCCGAACAATATTTTAACGCCGGATTGTTTTGGAAAAGCCTTGCCGAGCAGGGCGGACCGGAAGTTTTTTTTAGTCGTTCGCTCCAGGTTTATGAACAAGGCATAAAATTATTCGGGCAAAAAAATATTTTATTCTACCTCAACGCCGGCAATTTGGCCGAGCACGTTAATGATTTTGCTAAAGCCGAAACGTATTATAAAAAAGCCATCGAGATTTCTTCCGGCGATGAAAGCGGCTACCTTAATTTAGCTCATCTCTATTTTTATAAATTAAAGCGTCCCAAAGCCGATATTTTGGCGGTGTACGCCGAGGGTGCCAAGCGGCTGGTAAACCCGGTTATTATTATTTCCGACCGGGCTTCTTACCTCCGTCAAATAGGAGATTACGCCGCGGCGCTTAAAGATTACACAACCTTGAGCTTAAATTTTCCCGCCAACCAGGGCTACAAAGATATTATTGCGGAGCTTAAGGCCAAGATAAAGGCCAGTGCGATAAACCCCTGAACCACCGCGCTTCCACAGTCAATTGTCATCCTGAACCCCGCACATGCGGGGTGAAGGATCTCTGTTCAGTCATTTTTGGACAATTTGACAGAGATTCTTCGTTTCACTCAGAATGACAGTGAACGACCCTCAACCCGAGGGTCTTTTTTGTCTAAGATTAGGGTTTTTTAGCTAAGTTGAGCGGGGAACACTTGACAAAACCCTTAAAATGTGGTATGATAAGCGGTTCAAATTATGCCAGTTTTAGGGTATGATTTGAATAGGAAGACCTTGGTACTTTGACAATTTAGGCAACAAAAATTAGGTAAAAAGATACCTGGCACGAACGATGTTTGTGAAATAAGGAAACTCAATTGTCATTCCGAGCGAGGCCTTGCGGCCGACGAGGAATCTCTGTCTAACAATCATTAGCAATTGAACAATTGAACCAGTTGATTGTGATAGAGATCCTTCGCTTCGCTCAGGATGACAAGGAAGTGTTTCTTGATCTCATCGTCATCGTCCGTGCCAGGTAATGTCCCTAATGTTGGGACTAAACTGTTGGCACAAAGACAAGGAGAGCACCATGGAAAAGTTCATCTGCCTCGCGTTCGCGTTCCTCTGCTTCGCTTCGACCACCTCGTTCGCGGAAGAACAGCAGCAGGCCTCGGTGGCCAGCACCGCGACCGTCGCGGCCGTCGGCAACGACATCCCGGAAGACCGCGAAGCGGCCAAGCGGCATTTCCAGAAGGGCAGCGCCTTGTACGCCAAGGGGGACTCCGATAGGGCGCTGATCGAGTTCGAGGTAGCCTACCAGTTGGCCCCGGAGCCGGCTCTGCAGTACAACATCGGGATCTGTCACGAGGAGCTAGGGCATAATGCAGCAGCCCTGGCCGCTTATAAGATCTATCTATTTTCGGAACAGGGACAAAAAGACGAGAAAGTGCACGAGGTCCAAGCGAAGATACGGGCGCTGGAGAAGCTGATCAAGGAGAGCCAGGACCGCAAGGCCCATCCGCCTCCGTCGGAACCGCCCCAGCCTCTGCCTCCTCCGACCGTTGTGCCACCCCCGCAGAAGCAGACCTTCGTTCCCAAGCTCACCACCACCCTGCCGCTCGCGGCTGGTGCGCTGGTGGCGGGTGGCATCAGCGCCACCCTCTACGGTTTGGCTTCGGCCAAGCTCGGCGAGGTGAACGAGGTCTGCATCAAGGGTGTCCCGTGTGAACAGCGGGACAGCGCGAGAACCATGGCCTACGCGAGCTACGCCCTCCTCGGAGTGAGCGTGGCCGCGACGGCCGTGAGTATCGCGTTCGGGGTGGTGGCGGCGAAGAAGTCGTCCGGCAAGAAGAATCTGGCGTTCGGGTTCGTCCCGACCGACAGTGGATTCTCCGCCGGAGTCGGTGGGGAGTTCTAGCTCAACAACCCATCGAGGGGGGCCGAGCCGCACGTGCGGCTCGGCCCCCCAAAGGAGTTTACCATGAACCGACTACTGTTCTGCGTCGGCGTCCTGGCGGCCGTGGCGGGCTGTCTGGATCTCTCCGAAGGCACCGGGCGAACCCCGGCGCTCATCAACTCCGGGGATGACGGCGACGTCACCTCCGGCGATTCCGCCACGAACAACAACCAGGACCTCCTCGCCCAGGCCGACCTCCAGTCGGACGGCGGGGGACCGGATCTCCTCAAGCTCGATAGCATCACCCCGGACCAGGGCGACGACGCCGGCA
>JAHFHV010000034.1 GCA_023246725.1 Candidatus Magasanikiibacteriota bacterium
GGGAAAGATCCAGCGCTCATGACGTCCGACGATGGCTCCAAGCTCGTCGGAGATTCCGCCACGAACAACCCGGACATCCTCGCCCAGGCCGACCTCCAGTCGGACGGCGGGGGACCGGATCTCCTCAAGCTCGATAGCATCACCCCGGACCAGGGCGACGACGCCGGCACCCAGCCGGACCTGTCGAAGCCCGATCTCGGTAAGTCGGACGACGGTGGCAACACCCCGCCCGACCTCACCCCGCCGCCGGACCTCATGGTCCCCCCCCCGCCCTGCAACAACAACGTCAAGGATAACAATGAAACCGACGTTGATTGTGGCGGCGGCGTCTGCGCTCTGTGCGCCGACGGCAGGGGATGCGGCAAGGCAACGGATTGCACGAGCCTGGTGTGTACCATGGGCAAGTGCGCCGCGCCGAGCTGTGCGGACGGCGTCCAGAATGGGCAGGAGCCAGCTACCGACTGTGGCGACGGCTGCCCGCAGAAGTGCGCCGACGGCAAGACCTGCCGGGGCGACACCGACTGCGCCAGCAGTGTCTGCGCCGGTGGGAAGTGCGCGGCCCCGACCTGCCTGGACAAGGTGAAGAACGACGGTGAGACCGATCTGGATTGCGGCGGCGCGATGAATATGTGCCCCCGCTGTCTGGTCGGCCAGGCGTGTCTCGACGGCAAAGATTGCGTCGGCGGCGTCTGCAATAACCTAAAGTGCGCGTCCGCTCAGTGCAACGACACCGCGAAGAACGGGTCCGAAACGGATACCGACTGCGGTGGCGACACCTGCCCCAAGTGCGCCGATGGCAAGGGGTGCGTCAAGGGGACGGACTGCGCGAGCGGCGTGTGTTTCAACGCCGTCTGCGCCAAGCCCGCGTGCACAGATACGGTCAAGAACGGTCCGGAAACGGACACCGACTGCGGTGGCGGCTGCCCCAAATGCGCCGACGGCAAGGATTGCGTCGACCCCAAGGGCTCCGACTGCGCGAGCGGCGTCTGCAAGGCGGGGACCTGTCAGGTCCCGACCTGTTCCGATACCGTGAAGAACGGGAGCGAGACCGACGTGGATTGCGGCGGCTCGTGCCCTATGAAGTGCAGCGTGGACAAGGGGTGCTCCAAAGGCAGCGACTGCGCCAGCAGTGTCTGCGCCGGTGGCAAGTGCTCCGCCCCCTCCTGCATGGACGGCAACAAGAATGGCGCCGAGACCGACGTGGATTGCGGCGACGGTTGCAACAAGTGCGCCGACGGCAAGGGCTGTGCCCAACCGATCGACTGCGCGAGCGGCGTCTGTAAGAATAACGTGTGTCAGGTCCCCACCTGTATGGACTCCGTGAAGAACGGTGGGGAGTCGGACAGCGATTGTGGCGGCGGGTGTCCCAAATGCCCGGTGGGCAAAGCCTGCGCAAAGGCGGAGGATTGCGGGACGAACATCTGTACGATGAACGTCTGCGTGGCCCCTTCCTGCAACGACGGCCTGAAGAACCAGGACGAGACCGACGTTGACTGCGGTGGCTTGAAGTGCCCCAAGTGCGGGAGCGGGAAGGGGTGCTTGGTGGATAGCGACTGCCTTGTTGCGTGGTGCAACGGGGGCAAGCAGTGCGCCAAGCTCATCGGCGGGTACAACGTTGGACAGAATCCTGGGGCACCGGACTGTGCTGGCAATCCCCAGCTTCCGATCTACAATTGCCTAGAGGCCTGTGCATTGCTGTTAGGCGGCAATGTTGGCGATTTCGCCTGTTCCACAATGGCGAACGTCGTCAACAAGCAGTCTAACCTGGCGTGTCGCGGCGCCGGCTGCCAACTGGGTTCGCAGTCCCAGAAGCAGGCCCCGTATGGTTGCAGTGCCTATTGCACCGACGGGTGCATGGCCACAAACTACTGCTTCAAGTAGCCTCCTCTCACCAAGTTGCTTTTCTCCCGTCCCGGGGGTCTGGCACAGCGTGAGATTCGCGAGGCCACCCGCCCTGTCATTCGACGGGGCGGCTCAATCTTTTCTCTAGTTAGTTTGCTAAGTAGCGAGAAGATTAAAAAAATCCCCTAAGTGAAGTCCAAGGGGATTTTTTTATTGACTTCATTTTCACCTAAGGTTATACTATATACATTCATCGTTTTGTCATCCCGAGCGAGTCCAGCACTGTGCGGGACGACGAGGGATCTCTGTCTGATCACTAGCAATAGAACAATTGAACAATATAACAAAGACGTTGGGACAGAGATTCACTCCTCGGAGTATCTACGACCTCACCCCTGCGATGGGGATTCGGAATGACAGTTGAGTTTTAAATTAATCTGTGTTTATGCAACAATCCCTCGAACGCCTCGCCAAATTTTTTATTTACGCCACTTTTTTTGCGCCCCTTCTGGTCGTGTCTGATTATTTTATTTTTCCTTTCATTGTTCCAAAAATTTTATTATTCCGCGCCCTGGTCACTCTGCTTCTGGGCTGTTACGCGCTCCTTTTGTTTATAGATTGGGATGAGTATCGCCCGCGGCTCACCAGCCTAAGCTTGGCCGTGCTTATTTTTTTTATCAGTTTCGCGCTGTCCACTTTTTTGGGCGTGGATGCCTATCACAGCTTTTGGGACAACCACGAACGCATGCTGGGGTTATTTACCATCGCTCATTTCGTCATCTATTATTTTATAGTCACGGCGGTATTTAAAAATTGGACCGACTGGAAGTGGGCGTTGCGCATGTTTCTTTTTGCCGGATCCGTGGTTATGTTTATTGGGTGTCTGCAAAAAATCAATCCGGAATTATTGCTTAACCAAAGCGGCGACCGGGTGGCCAGCACGCTCGGCAACCCAATTTATGTGGGCGGCTATGGATTATTTTTATTTTTCGCGTCACTGCTTTTATTTTTTCGCGAAAAAGATACGCTGTGGCGTTTGGCAGCTGGGGCGGGAGGAATTCTGGCCGTGCTCGGCTTATTATTCAGCGGCACGCGCGGCTCCGTTTTAGGTTTAATGGCCGGTGTTCTCGCCGCGATTATAGGATATATTTTTATCTTAAAAAGTAAATCGAGATTGCGCTCTGGCATCGGGGTGGTATTAGGAGCAGTATTTGTCCTTATGGCCGCGGCCTACCTCAATCGCGGCACAGTCTTTGTCCAAAATATTCCCGGTGTCGGCCGTTTGCTTGGGTCATCGTGGACTGGCGGCACCGGCACTACCCGCCTTATTGCCTGGAAAATAGCGGTGGACAGCTGGAAGGAGCGCCCTATTTTTGGCTGGGGGCCGAATAATTTTTTCTACGCGTTCAATCAATATTATAATCCGCGCTCTTTGGAATTTGGCTATGGCGAAACCTGGTTTGATAACGCGCACAATATTATTTTAAACACCCTCACCGTACAGGGGGTGGTGGGGCTGATCTCGTATTTGGCAATTTTCGCTGTAGCCGTAGGCGCGCTTTGGCGGTCCAAAGACCGGCGCGAAAAAAATATTCACTTAGTCGTTATCGGTTCGGCTTTTTTATTGGCGCATATTGTGCAAAATATTACCGTTTTTGAAAACCCCACGTCATATTTATATTTTATGTTCTGGCTGGCGCTGGTGAATCGGTTATCAACCGAAATATTTGGCTCGCCCGCGATCGGTAACAATGTAACAATGAAACAATATAACAATGCATCAAAGGAGTCGAATCAGCCGATTAGTTTAAGCATCATAAGTCTTGTTGGTTTGGCCGGTTGTCTTTTAATTTTTATTTTCAACATCCAGCCGGCCCGCGCCAATATAAAAACCCTGGCGGCCATGCGCGCTCTTTCCGCCAGCCCCGCGGCCGGTCTGCCCGCGGCTAATGTAGCGCTGGCCTTTAGCTCGCCGCATATTGATGATATTCGCGCCGATATTGCCCGCTTGCTTACCGATGTGATGGCTCGTGAGTACCAAAATCTGGATAAAAACCAGTCCAATGAAATTTTGGGTGTCGCGTTCGCGGCCCTGGAAGAAAATGTTCGGCTTCACCCGCGCGACATTCGCACGTATATGTCGCTGACGCAAATTTCCCAGCTGCAATTTTCCGTTTCCAGCGATGCGCGCTATATTGTGGCCGCGCATAATTATATAGAAACCGCCCTTGCTTACAGCCCGCGCCGGCAGCAGCTGGTGTTTATGTTAGCCAGCATGAAAGCCCAATTGGGGAAAAAAGATGAAGCGATTAGCCTTATGCAGCAGGCGATAAATGATGACCCTAAAATAGCGGAGTCGTATTGGCGTTTGGCGTTTATTTATAATTTTACCGGAGACCACACCAAAGCGTTGGCCACCCTGGCGCTGGCCAAGGAACGAGGGGTTGCCTTCGACGCGCAAGGCCAACAGGTTGCAGCGCAAATTATGGCCAGCGGGGGAGGGAGCGGTACAAAGCAGTAGTCTGTTCAAGCATTTGTTTTAATGATGTGGTGGTGTCGTTGGCATTCCCACCTCGCTCATTCGGTAAACTCAGAGCGCTCTGAGCATAAGTCGAAGAGCGCAGGGGGGTACACGGGGGGTGTTGGAGCGTCATGACAATTTTTTCTCCAAGCGATTTACTTTCATTAGGCGCAACCATCCATCCAAAGCTATCATTCGTAATAATTTCCGGCACACCGCCAACCCGTGTGGCAATAATCGGAATACCAGCCGCGCGCGCTTCCAGCAAAGCATACGGGAAACCCTCTTTCCGCGACGGCAAAACAAACATATCAAATGACTTTAAGAGCCGCGCCGCGTCTTTAATTTTTCCCACTAAAAAAATTGTGTCTTCCAGTTTAAAATTTTCAATGAGGGCCTGCAGTTGAACGCGCTCGTCGCCCTCCCCAATCAGAAAATATCGGGCTTTGCCAAGCTCGTGGTTATTTTCTCCCACCGCGCGAATGAGCATATCGAGCCCTTTGGTTGGGTAGTAGTTGGCAATTGTCCCAATCCAGGGTATGTCATCTGGCACGGTCACAGAGATATTTTTTTTTAATTCCCGGCGCGCTTCGTCCCGAGCTAGAAAAGACGGCGGTTCAATCCCCAGCGGCACAAGTGCCAGTCTATCAGTTTTAATTTTGAGAGAGTCAGCCGCTGTTTTAAAATCGGCCTGGGAAAGAACAGTTATTTTATTTTTTAGGCGCGCCGTGAATTTTTCCAAGTAGAAATATATTTTTTTTCGGAGTGTTGATAATGGCTCATTAAATACCCAACCGTGCACGGTGTAAACTATTTTTCCATAGCCCTTAGCCCACAGCCCTCCCACCTGACTCGCTCCAGCGTGTCTGGCAGGCAGCCCATAGCCCGCGATTGACCCGAGTATTCCGGCTTTAGAACTATTTAAATGAATAATATCAGGACGTAATTTTTTATATAAACGACGCAATTCAATAATTGCTAAAAAATCATGCCAGGGAGAAATATTTCTCACCAAATGATCAAGCTGAAGAATCTCAATCTTGTAATCTTGTAATTTTCTAATCTTTTCTTGAAGGTCTTTTTTGCCATTCGGCTCTCCGACTGCCACTATCACTTGGAATTCTGATCCTAGATTCGTCGCCAAATCAAAAACATACCGCTGGGCCCCGCCCCACTCGCCTTGGGTAATTACGTAAAGAAGTTTTTTCGCCATAATCTTTCAACTTTATAACTTTCAACTTTTACCTCGTTCGTGTTGACTTTTTCATCTTTTAAGAGCATACTATACATACTGCTTTTACGCAAGTTTAAGCCATTTTTTGTTATAAAATATGAGAATTTTAGTCACCGGCGGAGCCGGGTTCATCGGGTCTCATTTATGCGACCGCCTTATTGCCGAAGGCCACCAGGTAATTTGCGTTGATAATTTATTTACCGGCTCCAAAGAAAATGTCGCGCAGTTGGAAAATAATCCCAATTTCAAATTCATTGAACATGATATTGTTGATCCGTTTTTTATTGATCAAAAAATAGACCAAATTTATAATCTGGCCTGTCCGGCCTCGCCAGTCCATTACCAATCCAATCCGGTGCATACCATGAAAGCTAATACAATTGGCGTTATGAATATGCTGGGATTAGCCGGGAAGCATGGGGCGAGTATTTTGCAGGCATCAACTTCTGAAGTTTACGGCGACCCGGAGGTGCATCCGCAAACCGAAGAGTACCGTGGCAACGTCAGTATCACTGGCCCCCGCGCTTGTTATGATGAAGGCAAGCGTTACGCCGAAACCATATTTTTTGATTATCAAAGAATGCATGGCACGACAATAAAGATAGTAAGGATTTTTAACACCTACGGTCCGCGCATGGCCTTTAATGATGGCCGCGTGATTTCTAATTTTATTACCCAGGCGCTCAAAAAAGAACCAATCACCATCTATGGCGATGGCAGCCAGACTCGCAGTTTTTGTTATGTAAATGATTTAGTAGAGGGGTTAATAAAAATGATGAATAGCGCAAAAGAAATTACCGGTCCCATTAACCTTGGTAACCCGGGCGAAAAAACCATGCTGGAGATGGCGCAAAAAATTATCGCGCTCACCAATTCTTCCAGTAAAATTATGTATCAGGTTTTGCCGGTGGATGATCCGCGGCGACGGTGCCCGGATATTGCCAAAGCTAAAACAATCCTGGGCTGGAGTCCGACGGTGGAGCTGGGAGATGGGTTGCAAAAGACGATTGAGGATTTTAGGGATAGGTTATAATTGTAAAATATATCGCTATGGCCACCTTAATTACTTTGTCTGGCCCAACCAAAGATTTTGAGAGTATCAAAAAGCTCACCGATGAAGGCGTGGAGTTTTGGGAAGCGCGTGAATTGATGCCTTTGTTAGGTTATACAAAATGGGAAAATTTTGAGAGTGTTATTGAGAAGGCGAAAATGGCTTGTGTGGAAAGCGGCCAAAATCTTGCCGATCATTTTCCTGACGTCGGGAAAATGATAATTTTGGCTAAGGGTAGCACAAAAGAAGCATGGCGAGAAATTGACGATTTTTAAATTTCTCGTTATGCCTAAACGCATCTTAATTTTCTCCACGGCGTATTTTCCGTTAGTCGGCGGCGCCGAGGTGGCGGTAAAAGAAATTACTAACCGCCTGCCGGAGTTTGAATTTGTCATGCTCACGGCCAAAATAAAACCAGAGCTTCAGAGCGTTGAAAAAATTGGTAATGTAGAAGTCCATCGTATTGGTAAAGGCAACCACTGGGATAAATTTCGTTTAATTTGGAGTGGCTGGAAAGAAGCTAAAAAATTAGGTAAGTTCAATGCGGTTTGGTCTATTATGGCCAGCTACTCTGGTTTTGCCGCCTTGCGCTTTAAAAAAAGAAATCCGAGCGTCCCATTTCTCCTTACCCTGCAAGAAGGGGATAGCCGCTACCAAATTTATAAACACGTGTGGTGGTGCTGGTTGTATTTTAAACAAATTTTTAAACGCGCCAACCACGTGCAGGCCATCAGTACCTATTTAGCAAAGTGGGCCAGAAGTTTAGGAGCGACCTGCCCGGTGGAGGTGGTGCCGAATGGAGTAGAAATTGAAAGATTTAATAGTAGTGTCATTGCGAGGAAGCCCGCCATGGGCGGGCTGACGCGGCAATCCCATTATTTTCAATGTGATTGTAATAAAAGAATTATAACTGTTTCTCGCTTAGTAAAAAAGAACGGTCTAGAAGATTTAATTTCAGCCTTACAATTTCTGCCAGATACGACACATGTGGTAATCGCCGGGGAGGGAGAATTAAAGCCAGCGCTTACCGCGCTTACCGAGAAACTGCAATTGACAAACCGCGTACATTTTTTGGGGACCATTGAAAATAATCAGCTGCCCCAATATTTATGGGCGAGCGACGTATTTTGCCGTCCGAGTCTCTCGGAAGGGCTTGGTATCGCGTTTTTGGAAGCTATGGCTGCTGGTGTGCCGGTAGTGGCAACCAACGTTGGTGGCATTTCTGATTTTTTAAATGAAGGCGAAACCGGTTTGTTTTGCAAAGTCCGCGACCCTAAAGATATTGCCGAAAAAATTAATCGCATTTTGAACGACCAAGCTCTCGCCGAAAAATTGCGAACCAATGGGCTAAAACTAGTACAAGAAAAATATTCTTGGGATACGGTTGCGCAAAGCATGAAAACCATTTTTAATAATCTGTCTGAATCTGTTTCACAATCTGTTTAAATCTGTTTATGCGTCTCTTAATCGCAGCCGACATTTTCCCTCCCCAGTCCGGCGGCCCGGCAACGTATTGTGTTACGCTTGCAAACGAACTCACCAAGCAAGGTATTGAAGTTAGTATTGTCTCTCTTAACGCTAATTCGGACGCGTCGGTTGTATCGTGCTATGTGTATCGTGTATCGTGGAAAAATAAACTACTTCGCTACGCGCAATATTTTTTCTTATTGCTCAAACACGCCAAAGAGGTCAACGTTATCTACGCCATGGGTCCGATCAACGCCGGCCTGCCGGCTTGGCTTGCCGCCAGCCTGCGCGGTAAAAAATTTGTGGTTAAAGTAGTGGGGGATTATGCGTGGGAACAAGGCCAAGTTCGCGGTTTAATTTCAGACTCTATTGATGACTTTCAAAAACATGCTAGTAAATATCCACTGCGAGTCCAGTTGCTCAAACTGGTTGAAAGTTTTGTGGTGAAGCATGCCGATCAAATTATTGTTCCCAGTAAATATTTAGCCGGCATAGTAAAAGGTTGGGGAGCCAAAGAAGAAAAAATAAAATTGGTATATAACGAAACAGACTTCATTTTGGGAACTCCAATAGAGCATCCAGCTGAAAAATGGGTAGTATCGGTAGGGCGATTAACACCATGGAAGGGCATGAACACATTAATTGAAATAATACCGGATTTGATAAAACAAATTCCTAATTTAAAACTCAAAATTGTTGGCGATGGCCCAGAAATGAATAATTTGAGAAAAAAAGTAACAGGCAATCATTTAGAGGATATTATTGAATTAGCCGGTAATTTATCCAAAGAGAAAACTTTGGCGTACATTGCTTCAGCTGATGTATTTATTTTAAATAGCTCGTATGAAGGGCACTCTCATGTTTTAGTAGAGGCGCACAATCAGGGTGTCCCAGTCCTAGCAAGTAGTGTGGGAGGAAACATGGAAGTATCAGCAGGTCCCAGCTTATTTGAATATAATAATAAAGAAGAAATTAAGCAGAAAATTATTAAGTTTAGTTCTGTTGGTAAAGGAAAAAGCATCCCACACAGTTTTGCCGGAGGTCCTGCTGTTATGATAGAAAAAACCAAAGAAATTTTACAAAATCTGTGTAATCCACAAAAATCAGCGTAATCTGTGTTATGCGCCAATTAATGATTAGCTTGGACAAAAAAATTTTAGACCCAACGTCCGCTGTTGCCCGGCGCATGGTTGAGTATGGCGAAAAAAATGAACTGTTTATTATCATCCCCCACAGCGAAAAGCAGGAGTTGGATTTAAGCGCGAATGTCCGCGTGTTCACTTCGTGGGGTACAAGCAAATGGCGGCAGTTTTGGGAATTATACGGAGTAGGGGAGCGGATTTTAAAAAAAGAAAAAATTGAGAGCATTACCGCCCAGGATCCATTTTTTACGGGGCTTACTGCCGTATGGCTCAAAATACAATTTAAATTGCCGGTAGAAATCCAAGTCCACGGCGATTTTTATGGCAATAATTATTATCGCCAAAGCGGACTCATGAATAGAGTGCGCTGGCACCTGGGGAAGTACACCATCAAGCGAGCCGATAAAATACGGACAGTAGGTGAGCGAGTGAGTGAAAATATATTAAAAAATTTTCATATCACTCCAAGCAAAGTGTATATTCGCCCTGTTCCCGTAGACAGTAGGCAAATTCAAGCATATGAACCAAAAGTTAATCTCCACGAACGGTATCCGGGATTTGAAAAAATTTTTCTCTGTTTAGGTCGCCTCGATAAAGTAAAAAATATTCCGTGGCTTATTAAAATTTTTGCCCAAGTTGTTAAACATAAACCAAAGTACCTCCTGGTGATTGTAGGCAGTGGGCCCGAAAAACAAAATCTTGAGTCTTTAATCTTAAATCTTAAATTAGATTACAACCTTAAGCTGGAAGACTGGTCAAACGATCCCTGGAGCTACATTAAAACCGCGGATTGCATTTTATTCCCCAGTTTAAGCGAGGGTTATGGTCTGGTGCCAATGGAAGCCAGCGCCGCTGGCACGCCAATAATAATGAACAAAGTTGGCGTGGCCAACTACGAACTCAAACCGAGTGATAAAGTAATAATTTTGCCAATCAACAATGAAAAAAAATGGATTGAGGCGATTTTGAGTGTATGAACCTTTTGGTAGTTACCCAAAAAGTAAATAAGAATGACTCAAACCTTGGGTTTTTTTGCGTGTGGATAGAAAAATTAGCCGCGCAAGTAGACCACCTCTACGTTGTTTGCCTTGAAAAAGGGGGGTACAATCTTCCGAGTAATGTGACAGTCTTATCGCTTGGTAAAGAAAACAAAAAAACATCATTCCTTGTTTATTCGTTCCGTTTTTACCGCGCGCTGTTGGAACTTCGGGGAAAATATGACGGCGTCTTAATTCACATGAACCCCGAGTACGCTATTTTCGGCGGTTTATTGTGGCGCGTGACCGGAAAAAAGGTTTTGCTCTGGTACGTTCACAAAGCTGTCAATTTTCGTTTGTGGCTGGCCGAAAAATTTGTAACCAAAATTTTCACGGCTTCCAAAGAAAGTTTTCGTTTGCCGAGTAAAAAAGTTGAAGTGGTTGGGCATGGGATTCTAGACATCTTCACGTCTCAAGAAAAGACAGCCGCTCTCTTGTGGGTAGGGCGTAATGACCCATCCAAAAACCTTCCTCTCGCTCAAGCGGCCGCGCGAATTGTAGGCATGTCTCTTACGATTGTCTCGAATAAGCCCCAGCAGGAATTGATTTATGAATATGGCCGACATCAGGTTTTGATTCACACCAGTAGTACCGGGAGTATGGATAAAGTGGTCTTAGAGGCTCTTGCCTCAGGTCTAATTGTTATAACCACAAGTGAAGCTTATCGTTCTTTAGCTGAAAATGAGCTTAAAGGAGTGTTATTTTATTGTTCGCCTGGTAACCCAGAAGAATTGGCTAATACTATTGAAAAAATCTACAAAGATGGTATACTTAATACCATCCCCAACCAGCGCGGGATTGATTATGTTAGAAAACAGCATAATTTAGATAACTTAGTTAGTAAAATAATCGGGTACTTCAAATCTGTGTAATCGTTGTCGTTAATCCGCGTAATCT
>JAHFHV010000035.1 GCA_023246725.1 Candidatus Magasanikiibacteriota bacterium
TTTAAGCCAAATTTCGGTGGGGATTTTCTCTAGCCGCTTACCTAGCCTATTTTTGGGCATAAAATAATCTTATATATTAACTATATAAGATTATATAAGATTACGGTTGCCCTGTCAAGCGCCAGCCGCCTAAGCGAACGAGCAATTTGAATGAGTGAGCTATATGAATAGCCCCTTTATTTTTTACCGAGTAGTCCTGGAATTTTCGGTAATAGTTCGGAAAGAAATCCTAGAAACGTTCCTACAACAGCGACCTTTCCAATGATAGGCCATTGGAAGCCCTTTCCAATCAAAGCAAATACGATTGCTACAACAATTCCAATAATGACACCAATTGAGAACCCTCCCCAAACGGCGTTCCTAGATCGGAAATAGGAGATTAATAGAATAATTGCTAAGACTGCTAGGATTATCCAAATTGTAGTGTTCATAGAAGTTTGTTAATTATCTGCTCGAGAACCGGCTAGCCCGTGTTGGGCGAAGTAAATTATTTATCGTTAAATTTCAAAAGGGACTAATTTAATAATGCCCTTAACCTCTGCTGTGGTAATATTTTCTTTATCATAGTATTTACATAAGAAAAAGTATATTTCTTTTTCCAATTTAAAATTAGAAAAATATTTAACTCCCTTTTTAGGATGTTTTGTAAAAGAATACGGCAGCCAGTCAGCTTGTAGATCATCATATATCTGAAATTCGCTGTTTTTTAAACGAAATTTTTTTCTTACTTCAGGGGTTAAATATTTTTCTAATTTTTCTTGACGTGTAGCTTTCATATTCTAGAAGATAAATAATTTATTTTGCGTAACGTTCGTGCGTAGCCGATGTTTGGCAGTGGTAAAATTGGGAGCAGCGCGACTCACCACTACCAAATTTGGGTGAACAAGCGTTAAGAATAAAATTATTTTTCTTCTTTAGCTTCCCACTCCTTACACTCTTTTAACTCCTTGTTGTAATCCACCTTTTTCCAACGCAGAATGACATACTTGCAGTTGTTAGCATTATTTTCGGCTATTTGTTCGCATGTAGGGTTTGGGGGCAAATTAGAAGAACAGGATTGCATGTGAAGAAAATTCCATGCAAACTCAATAATCAAATAGAGAACAAATAGCCCCAGTAAAATTCCGATAATACTTTTGATTGATTTCATAGTGAAAGAAAAATAATTTGATTTAGAGAACGAACCGGCCATGCCATGTTGTGTGGCGTTGCGACCTTTAATTACTGGGTTGAAAATTTTCTTTAATCCAAGTTTGAAGTTCTGGCCACCATATTTTTGCTACATCATCTTCTCTGGGTAAGGCGGACCCGTCTGCTTCAAATTTGCGGTCGTTTGGTGTGTCCGTAATTGGCCCCCAGTAGGGCTTAAGTTTTAAATTTTCTGGAATAAAAGGGTTCTCGGACGTTGAATCGAGATTGCCATCTATGATTTCGCTATCAGTTTGTACCCAAGCATGTTGCCATTTAAAAACCTCTTCACCATTAAGATAATATTTTGCTCGGCCAATTACAGCATTAGATGGAATTTGTAAAAATGTAAGAGCTCGTTCTAATAGATCTGCAAATTGAATACACATTTCTGAACGACCGCATAAATTTTCATCAACAAGACTAGCAATTTTGTCTAGAAGTGCTTTTCTTTTTATACTGTCGAGTATTTTTGATTTGTCTATTAGGCCTGTTGATGGCTTTGGTCGCGAGCCATTTTGTTTTTGTACTCTTATGTTTGATACATGCTCTCTAGCTTCTGGGGGTAGCATTGTTAGAAAATTTTCAATTGACAAGTTTTCGATAAGAGATATTTCTCTCATATAATGTTATTTCTTAGATTGATTTGAGCCACAATTTCATACAAATACCTTTCCACAAACTACTGGTAAAATTGCCTGCAATATGATAAAATTTTTTTAGTAAAGAGGGTTATAGCCCCAAGAGGTATAACTGTAGACAATATATCAGATTAAACAGAGGGGGGCAAGACGTTTTTATTGATATGCAATTACCCGATGATTTTAACGATGAACTTGGCGATAGCATTAATTTTAATCCGCTCATGCTCCCGTGGCATCAGCGTTTATTGATGCGGTTTTTCCCCAAAGTTTTTTTAAAGACGCACGCCGAAAAATTGGATATTGGCGGGGATAAACTGGAATTGGCGTACAAACTTTTTGACGGATGCAAACGCATTGACATACAGCCGCTGGCCGGCACGGGCGGCAGGGGCTTTATTATTTGTTTGGACAACAAACTGACGCTGTGGTTTTATCAAGATGGTGATCATTTTAAATTCGACGGGATTGAGATGGGCGAATATGACAACGGGGAAGTGACCGTGTTTGATGGGTTACAAGAGATAAAATCGTTGATGAAATAAAATATATGCCAATTCAAGAATAAAATTCGCTGGCTAATGTATAAAAAACCTCCCGCTTAATATATGGATACAGAAATTCTTTTAAAAATTTTGCGTCCTACCGATATGCCCGCGTGGCAAGATTGTGTTTGGAAACGACAGGCGTGCGAGCAAATGACGTGCGTTATGTGCGGTCGGCGTATTACCATGGAGAGAGATTTTATGGTAGAAGAGGCGTTAGAGCAAACGTCCATAGGAAAAGCAATTGCGTCCGCGGCGGCCAGTGAGCCAAAGAATGACCGTTATGAGAACGCGGAGTTTTGGGAAGACGACGCGCATCACGGCGGATTTAACATAGGCGCGTCCAGGCAGTTTGAGGCGGAACATGAAGTAGATGCTGACGGGCCTGATTGGATGAGCTATGAATTGGCGCGACAATTTTTGGAATGGCGCGAAAAGATTTATGGCACGCTGCCAATTGGCAGCGGCCCGTTTCCACCATGGATAGAAACCGAAGCCGGGCGAGAATTACTTTGGTACGCTAATCTACTGCCCATAAAAACGGGCCGTCTTCACGCCGCCAGGCATGATATTAACCGCGGCCGAGCGGCGGAGGCGGAGTTGGATTATGCCTACACGCGGTATGTGGTGGCACAAAGCCTGCTCCGTGTTATCGAGGCGCTGAGCTCACTCCGATCTCTTCCTAATCTGCCAATAGATATAGCGAAACTCCAGGATGAATTGTCTGGCCTTATTTTGAGCGTTGTGGAAATATAACTTATCCACAGGGTAACGCAACTTCGCCTACGCCCCTCGTTAAAAAATGTGGTATACTAATTTGCAGGGAGGGGAACGATAACCCTTTAATTTGGGGTTATTTTTTTATTTGGGATTGCTTTTTAAGTCTATTTATAATAGAATAAGTTGTATTGTGGCCTTTACCATTACCAAACAATTAGAAGAAGCCTTGCGCGCCAGTGGCGTTACGGGCGCGATTGAATTCACGAATCCACCCAAACCGGAGATGGGTGATTTTGCGTTTGCGTGTTTCGCCGTAGCGAAGGAACGACAGCAGAGTCCGGTTGAGGTGGCGAATGAGCTCACGGAGAAGATTATAAGACTAGAAGATTATAAGATTATTGAGCGTGTTGAGACCATTGGGCCGTATGTGAACTTTTTTTTAAGCGGGAGTGAGATAGCGCGGATTGTGATGGACGAGATAGCGCGGACGGGGGAGAAGTATGGCACGCACGAGATTGGCAAAGGCAAAAAGTATGTAATTGAATTTGGTTGCCCGAACCCGCTTAAAGCCTTCCACCTCGGTCACCTTAAAAATCTTATTACCGGGGAGAGCGTGGTGCGCGTATTTGAGAACGCGGGATATGAAGTAACGCGGGTGAACTACCAGGGCGATGTGGGGATGCATGTGGCCAAAGCGTTGTGGGGTATTTTTGATTGGAAAGATAAGTTTGAAGCAATGCGGCGGGAATCTCTACAGATACGAGTGGAATTTTTGGGCCAAGCCTATGCCCATGGCGCGGCGCGCTACGAAGCAAGCGACCAGGGTAAAGAGGAGGTGATTGCGTACAACGATATCGTGTATGAGAATAGCGACGAATCTGTCATGCAGGTATATCGCGAAGCGCGGGAGTGGAGTTTGGAGTATTTTGATGAAATATATAAACGCCTGGGCAGCCGCTTTGATAAACTGTATTTTGAGTCGGACGTGTTCAGCCGCGGGCGCGATATTGTGCAAGAGGCGGTGGTGAAAGAAATTTTTACGCAAAGCCAGGGGGCGGTTATTTTTGAGGGCTCTAAATATGGCCTCCACGACCGCGTGTTTTTAAACAGCAAAGGCTTTCCCACTTATGAAGCTAAAGATTTGGCGTTGGCGGAAGCGCATTTTAAAGACTGGCATCCGGATAAAATTATTCACGTTGTGGGCAAAGAACAGACCGAATATTTTAAAGTGGTGTTTAAGGCCATGGAGTTTATTATTCCGGAGAGTGTTGGTAAAGAATTTCATCTGGTGGGCGGGTTTCTTCAGCTTAAGGGCGACCAAAAAATGAGTTCGCGCACGGGGAACATTGTTACCGGCGATGAATTGATAGAAGAAGTGCGGGAACGCGTGGCAAAAGTTATGGCGGAGGCGTTCCACGAAAAAGAAGTTGACCAGGCGGATGTTTTAGAAAAAGTATCCATTGCCGCGCTTAAATATGGCATGCTTAAGAATAATGTTTCCCAAGACGTAGCGTTTGATATGGAAGAGTCCCTAAGCACCACGGGGGATAGCGGGCCGTATTTATTGTATTTTGTGGCGCGGATTAACAGTATTTTGCGCAAAGTTGGCCCAGCTCCCAAATTAATCATGCCGGAAACGATTGCCGAGGAAGAGAAAAGATTGATTTTAAAATTGGCCGAGTTTGGCACGGTAACGCGTGAGGCAATGGAAAGTTATGATCCGTCTAAGATTGCCAAATATATTTTTAACCTGGCGCAAGGCTTTAGCGATTTTTACGAAGCCTGCCCGGTCGTTCAATCGGAAGGAGCGACGCAAGCTTGGCGCGCCACGCTCATTAAAGCCGTGCTCCAGGTGGCCGAGCGCGGGCTATATCTTCTGGGGATTGCGACGGTGGAGAAAATGTAATCAGACCGCTCTATGGGGAATGATTGGAAATCTTTTTTAGCGGCGCCGCCGTTGACTATTATAGATTGGCAGGATGATTTGAGCCCGGCTAAGGGCTGGCTTGTGATTAACTCGCTCCGAGGAGGAGCGGCGGGCGGCGGCACTAGAATGCACAAGGATTGTACGAAAGAAGAAATCGTGGAGCTGGCAAAAACCATGGAAGTAAAATTTACCGTTTCCGGTCCGCCCATTGGCGGCGCCAAAGCCGGCATTGCGTATGATTTTAAAGGTGAGGCTGATAAACAGGCGGTGCTGGCCCGGTGGTTTCATTTTATTAAAAATCATTTAGCCGAGCATTACGGCACGGGCGGCGACCAAAATATTGATCAATTGCGCGACGCGTTTCCACTCTTATTTTCGCTTGGCATCCAACATCCGCAAGAGGGAATTGTACGTGGGTATCATAGGCATTTGCCGCGCGGCGTGCAGGATTCCATAATTCAAAATTTACAAAGCGGTACGGGGTTACTTCTGGAGCAAGACACTTTTTTACGTTCTTTGTCGGCAACCATCGCGGATATGGCCACCGGATATGGCGTGGTGGAAGCGATGCGGATTTTTTTAGGCCATTTACCAGACCGCTTGACTGGCAAGAAAATTATTATTGAAGGGTTTGGACAAGTGGGACGCGCGGTGGCGTATTACGCCTACTTGGCCGGGGCGCGCATTGTTGGTATTATTGATCAAAATTGGTATATTTTTGACGAACACGGTTTGACGATTCCGGAACTTTTGCAGAATTATCATTCACAATGTTTTTTTAGCGATCACAATACTGCTATTCAGCAGTACACAGGTCATTTACAAGCATTGCCGAAAGCGGATATTTTTATTCCGGCCGCCACATCGCACACCATTGATACAGCGCGTTTGGCAAATATTAAGCAAGCAGGAGTCACGCTCATAGTTTGTGCCGCGAATAATCCATTTAGTAGCGAAGCGGTGGCCATGGAAGCCGACGAACAATTTTCGGTGATTCCGGATTTTATTGCTAATGCTGGGATGGCGCGGGTGTATTCATATCTGATGCGGCCAGAAGTGGTTGTGCAAGAAAAATTAATTTTAAATGATATCGCCTCGTGCATCGGGCAAACGGTAGCGGAACTGGTGGCGAGCGGCGACTCGTTTACTAACCTTTTTAAACGAGCGCGGGTTCAGGCAGTTGGCCAACTTTTGAATTAAAATAGTCCTGTATTTATGGCGTCTCCCAAGAGCAATTTAGCCATGCTCACAAAACAATCCGAGCGTTATTGGCTTCTGGGCGGGCAGCGTGCCTGCCTGGCTTTGTTCCAGCGGGCAGCGCGAGCGGTGCCGGCGTACAAAGATTTTTTAAAAAAATACCGATTTAATCCAGCGCGCATTCGCACGTGGAAAGATTGGGCAGAGGTTCCGGTTGTTACCAAAAAAAATTATTTGTATCATTATCCACTCCAAAAATTGTGTTGGAACGGAAAGCTGACCAGCTCAATGGTTTTTACCGCTAGTTCTGGTTCTACCGGGCAGTCGGTTTATTTTCCACGCGATACTGCGCTTGATAAGCAATCGGCAGTACTGCACCAATTATTTTTAGACTACACAGCAGGTTCGTCCAAGCGCTCAACTTTAATTATAGATTGTTTTGGCATGGGGGTATGGATTGGCGGCCTGATTACGTACCAAGCGTTTAAGCACATCACGGAGCAGGGGTTGCCCCTCTCTATAATTACCCCCGGGATTAATAAAGCCGAAATTTTCGCGGCCTTAAAACACGTGGCGCCAAAGTTTGATAGGGTGGTCGTGTGCGGGTACCCTCCGTTTTTAAAACGACTCTTTGATGAGGCGCGTGAGGAGGGAATTCGTTTTAAATCATCTCAACTCAAACTTATTTTCGCGGCTGAAGGTTTTTCCGAGCAATTTCGCGATCACGTTGCTCGGACGGTCGGTGTCAAGAATGTTTTAACTGACACCACCAATATTTATGGCAGCGCTGATTTGGGCACCATGGCTCTGGAAACACCGCTGAGTATTTTTTTGAGACGAAAGGCTCTTGGCAACAAAACTTTGTACACAGATTTATTTTCAACCGGAGAGCGGTTGCCGACGTTTGCGCAATTCAATCCCCTGTTTACGCAGTTTGAATCTTTAAACGGAGAAATTTTGTGTACCGGTTATAGCGCTCTGCCCCTGATTCGCTACGCGATTGGCGACCACGGCTTTGTTATGCCTTTTAGCGCGGTTGAGCGCCAGTCTGAGAAGAATAAAATAAATTTTAAAAAAGAATTATCCAAAGTCGGGATTGCTAATACTGTCATACGCTGGCCGTTTGTTGGGGTGTATGAACGTTCGGATTTTTCCACCAAACTCTATGGCGCGATTATTTATCCGGAACATTTGCGGGATGCCCTGCACCATTCTGCTATGGTGCCATTTTTGACGGGTAGATTCACGCTGGCCACGCAGTATGATGAAAAACATAATCAATATTTAGAAGTACACCTTGAACTCAAGCGTCATCGCCAGGCGCACGGCACACTCGAAAAAGAGGCGCAAAAATTAATCGTGGAGCATTTGTTAAAAAAGAACGCTGAATATAGAAATAACGCGAGCGTGATTCCGCATTTAGTAAAGCCCCGAATTGTATTTTGGGATTACGAGCACCCTACGCATTTTAGCGTGTCAGGGAAACACCGCTGGATTAAAAAATAAAAAACATATGGATGCTTTTGAAAAATTATTACGGAGTAAATTGAATCATACGATTGGAGCGAAACCTGTTTTTTTTAATTTTAATCGGGCAGCTGACCGAACACAAGTTAAACGATTGCTCCAGCGGGGGGAAGTTTTAAAGGTGGTTGATGATTACCGCGAGCAATTACAAGAATTGTTCGCGGCCAAACACCCCCAGTTGGTGTACACGCCAGGCTATAAAAAACTTTTTTCCAAATATATTGAAAAATTGGAACGCCAGCGACCGCTCTACGAGCAGGGAGCCTGGGTTTATTTTTCATGGCTTAGAACGCTCGTGCATATCTTACACGAGCCAGATTTTCATTTGGTGCGCACGATGCGCAACCAGGAACTGATTACTCAAAAAGAACAAAAACAGTTTTATAACGCGGTGGTTGGCATTGGGGGGTTAAGCGTTGGCAATAGCGTGGCTTTGGCCATCACGCTCCAGGGCGGGGCCAAACATTTCCGTTTAGCCGACCCTGATCAATTATCTCTCTCAAATACCAACCGCGTGCGTTCGGGGGTGGAATATCTTGGCATGAGCAAGGTAGAGATGACTGCCCGGCAGATTTACGCGCTTAATCCGTATGCAGTAATAGAGCTTTTTCCCGAAGGTTTGACTGAAAAAAATATTCAGAAATTTTTTATCGGACAGCCACGACTATCCATTATGATTGATGAACTGGATAATTTAGCGATTAAATATTTGGTAAGAAAAATGGCGAAACGTTACCGCGTTGCCATTGTTATGGGGGCGGATAATGGCGATAACGCCGTGGTTGACATTGAGCGCTACGACAAAAATCCTCAGCCATCGTTCTTCCATAAGCGGATGGGGGCTGTTACGTACGATGAACTTCGCTCTCTCACTAAATTTGGCATTGGCAAATACATTACCAAGCATATTGGGCCAGAAAATGTCACTCCGCGAATGTTGCAATCGCTTCAGGCTATGGGCAAAACAATTGTCTCGTGGCCTCAGCTCGGCGGCGCCGCGCTTTTAAATGGTTCGGCGGTGGCATACTCAGCTCGTAAAATTATTACCGGCGGAAGGCTCGAATCTAATCGCGCGCTCCTTTCGCTTGATGAGAAGCTCATTCCAGGGTATAATTCTAAGGGGGAGCGAGCAAAACGACGCGCCAACGCTCGGGCGTTTAAAAAATTATTTGGATTATAAAAATCAATCCTCTCCACTCGTTATAATTATGTCTGAAATAATTTCGACATTAATTTCTTTTGGCATACAAGCCCCATCTGGAGAGAATTGCCAGCCCTGGGGTTTTAAGATTAAGGAAAATAAGCTGGAGATTTGGAATATTCCCGAAAGCGACCAGTCGCTCTATAATTTTGAACAAAAAGGGTCGCTGGTGGCGCACGGAGCGTTAATTGAAAATATAATCATCGCGGGCCGTTCGCTGGGGCAAGCTTTGAATTACACATTATTCCCCGACACGGGCCAGCCAAATTTTGTAGTCGACTTCCGATTGACACCGGCCACTCCGAGCCCAGAAAAGTTATTTACATTTATTGAAAAGCGAGCGACCAATCGCCGCGCCTACGATCAGGCGCCGTTGTTACCAGAAGAATGCGGAGCGCTTGAGGCCGCTGGTCAGGGCCAGGTAGTTGTTAAGACTGATCGCGCGAGCGTGGAAAAATTAGCCAGTGTTGTAAGCTTAAACGAACGGCTGATTTTTGAAAATAAATTGCTCCACAATTTTTTCTTCAGCCACATTCGCTGGACCGCCGAGGAGGAAGCGCGAAATTCCACCGGTTTTTATTTAAAAACACTCGAACTGTCTCCCCAGGAGGCCAAAGGATTTAATATTTTGCGCCATTGGCCAGTGGTGAGTGTTTTAAGCAAACTTGGGCTTGGCAAAAAAGTAGCCGCGGAAAATAGTAAAAAATATCTCTGCGCGGGGGCGTTCGCCATTGTAACAGCGCCAACGAATAGTGCCAGAGATTTGGTTGAGGCCGGACGCGTGGCCGAGCGCATGTGGCTGACGGCCACGCAATTGGGGCTAAGCGTCCAACCCATGACCGGACTGCTTTTTTTGTGGCAAAAAATATTAGCGGGCAAAGTAGCCGAATTATCGCCGCGCCATCAGGAAATGATCCGTGAAGCCGTTTCAAACATTCGCAACCAGTTTGGCCTCACTGATTCATCGGATACCATCGTGATGTTATTTCGTTTGGGTCATGGTGAGCCGCCGTCAGCTCGTTCCGGACGCTTGGCTCCGCGTTTTTTATAAATTATATATGGATTTAGCCAATAATTTTGATTTGCTTTCGGTTGGTATCGCTGTCGCGGCCATCGGCATTTTAGGTTTTGTAGTTTTCTTTAATAATGTTAAAAGCGTTACCAACGCCTCTTTTTTGTTGTTTGCTTTGGTTACTATTCTATGGGGGGCGGCGAATTATCTTAGCTATCATATTAGCGACCCAGTTCTCACCTTATGGTTTTTGCGCCTGGTTATTTTTTTTGCGGTCTGGCACGCGTTTTCATTTTTTAATTTGTTTTATGTTTTTCCACACGAAACCGTCTCTTTGTCCAAGTTGTATCGTTTTGGATTACAGCCTTGGGTTATTGTGGTTTCAATCATTACCTTAACTCCGGTGGTTTTCTCTCGTATCAGCATACTCTCGGCAGCGGGCCAAGTTTCTACGGTGGAACGGGGTCCGGGCATTGTCTTGTTCATAATTACGATTATTTTTTTAGTTATTGGCGGCATTGTTATTCTTCTTCGTAAGACTCGGCGGGCAAGCGGAGTTGAGCGCAAACAGTTTAAATATATTCTGGCGGGTACCGTCGCAACTTTTTCGCTCATTATCATTTTTAATTTTTTGCTCCCGGCCGTGTTTCAAAATGTGCGCTTTATCCCGCTGGGCGCGATTTTTATTCTGCCCTTTGTGGTTTTTACCGCCTATGCGATTATTAAACACAAACTTTTGAATGTTAAAGTGGTGGCAGCGGAGATGTTAACGTTTATTTTAGCCGTAGTTACTTTTTTAGAAGCTCTTTTTTCTCAAACTACTGGAGCGCTCATATTAAGGATTGTTATTTTTGGTCTAGTTCTCATTTTTGGCATTTTGTTGATTCGCAGCGTGCATAAAGAAGTAGAAGAACGGGAAAAATTGCAAGTTGTTACTCATGAGCTCGAGAAAGCCAATGCCCAGCTAAAAGAATTGGATCGCCAAAAGACCGACTTTCTCTCCATTGCGGCGCACCAGCTTAGGACGCCGCTCTCTATTATCAACGGGTATGTGGAATTAATTGGAGACGGGGCGTATGGCAAGGTAAC
>JAHFHV010000004.1:0-15787 GCA_023246725.1 Candidatus Magasanikiibacteriota bacterium
GTATTCCGACAGCGACAAAAGCAACGTGTAAAAAATGCACAGCGCCAGCCCCACTAAAATATATTGGAGCGGATTAACCCGGCGGCGCGCCGCGGCCTCTACTAAAAAGTAAATTAAGAAAACCAGGCCAATGACCGCCAGAGCGTATTTAGCCGAACGAGTGGTTTTTTGGTAAATATCCACGGGCAGAAAAAAACGCACGCCAAACTCGCCTAAATTATATTGTTTGTTGGCAAGCTGATAGTTGTATTCATCCGAAGCAGCGTGCGTCTTACCAGTGAAAATGGCCGAAGCAAATGACACAGCCGCGCCGTCTGTCCAAGCCGCGGGGAGATTGCGGTTTAAATCTAACACCTTCCACTCCGCGGTAAAGCCGGTTTTCTCTACTTCATGCTTAGTGGGTAAAAACGCGCCGTCAAAACTGGGTGACGGCCAGTCGGAGCGCACCGCTACATTGGTTTCTTTGCCAACTGGAACAAAGAATAAATTGCCACTGCCGCGCAAGGCCAGCTTAAATGAAAAAGGAATTGATTTGCCAACCGCGTCCCCGGGCATGCTAACTGGCGCGGTTACCTCGGGCGGAAAGAGCTTGCTTTTGTCTCCGGCCACAAATTTTTTCTGGCTGCCATTCCAGTTGATTATAATCTGACTGTTGAGGCCGCCTAAATCCAAGCCCCCCATGGCCACATACGCTTGATTCCAAAGCATTTTGTCCGCGGTTAAAGCAATGGCGCTAAGCTCCGGCAGAACAAAGCTCCCTTGCACGTCAATATCACCATCATACAAGGGAACTTGATAAATGCCGCGCGACCGGATTTGCGATTTTATATCACCCGTAATTTTAAGGGATTCCGGAACAAAATAGGCTTGTTTGAGGTTGGCCGGGTCAATAACGCCCTTGTAAGCGGCCGCCGGCCCATAAGGGTAATATGGAACCACTAAAATCGGCCCCGCGATTGTTTGCGATCCGCCCCATTTACTGCTTACTTCTTGAATGGCCGAGGCCTGGCGCTCGCTTCTTTCGTTAATTAAATTTTGGACCAGATGAATTGGGAAAAGAAAAACGATCATGAGAAAACCAATCACAAATAGACGAATGGCGAGAAGCCGTCCCGAGGGCATAGTCTGGCGTTTTTCAGCAAGTTTTTCAAAAACGATCATAGGATTTTGGTTGATAAATGGGGGCTTTTCCAGAATTGTTCGGGGACTTGGAATCGAACCAAGATAAGCGGCTTCCTCGCCAAAGGCGAGTGCGCCTAGGGCGCAAAAGGCTTGTCCCCTTTTATGTTCGGGGACTTGGAATCGAACCAAGATACACAGCTTCAAAGGCTGTTGTCCTACCTTTAGACGATCCCCGAGTTTTCCCTCTCTAATATTTTATCGAGCAAGGCTCTGCCTTGTCCGGATTTTAAAAACTTTTCCCGTTGAATAGCCTCTGATCGAGTGGTAAATTCTTCTTGAAAAACTAACTCCCAAGGCCGATGTCCTTTTGTAAAACGATAATCTCCTTTGTTATGGCGTCGCAATCTTTCGTCTGCGTTTTCTCCGCTTCCAACGTAACGTATGTCGTCTCTTTTACTTTTTAACACGTACGCATAATACGACATACACTGCGGAGAAGGTTTACACTTTTAGCTGTCGCCGCATGGCCAGACTGCTTGAAGCAACGGTTAAAACGAGCACAGCGGCGGCTTCTAAACTAAACAGGTACAGCATATGTGAAGCATAGTAATTTGTCAAGGAGAAGCCGTTTTGAAACAGGACGCCAACATATTTATCCAGCCAGCTGACGGTTGAGTAGACGATAACCGCAGTAATACCTATGCTCACCAGCGTAAAAATGACGGCGGCAATTAAATACGGCCCGCGAATAAACCAGTTGTTAGCGCCCACCAAGCGCTTAATGCTTATTTCGGTGCGCTGGGTAACAATGGCCACGCGAATCATGTTAAAAATAATCAAAAAGGCAATAACGGCAAACACCGCCGTAAGGCCAAGCCCTACGCTTTCTACGCGATTGGTAATGGTTTGAATACGGCCTAAAATTTCTTCGTGCTGGTCAAAACTTTTTGACTCGATGAGCTTAGTATATTCCGGCACGTTAAGAACGGCAATAATTTTTTCGTAATCCTGTGGTTCTTTGGCTTTAACCACCACAGTTGGCCCAAACGGATTACCGCCTAGCTCGGTAAGCGCCTGAATAACATCCGGGCTTAATTGGTGGCGTTGTTTAAAGGACTCTACTACAGCGGCACGATCCACCACTTGCACAGCGGTTACTTCCGACACGGTGTGTAAGAATGTCGTTAATTCAACTACTTCTTTGTCTAAGGTGGAAGATTTAAGATACAAACTCATGTTGACTTGATCTTTGGTAAGGGCCACGGCTTCCCTGGTTACCACATCTAATGACCACAGCGTGTTAACCGATAACAGCATAAGCACCAAAATAAACACGGTCATGGCGGACAAGCCAAGGTTTCTAAAAATATCCTGAAGCGCGAATTTTATAATTCTGCCAAATACGGTCATAAGCAAAGCTTTAAATTCCGTCAGGCCTCGCAAATACGAAAATAAATTTTCGTATTTGACTCGTCCTTAGAAATTATAGAATATATTTTCCTTCTTTTTCATCGTTAATAATTTTACCGTCGGCTAAGGTTACCACGCGGCGGCGGAGGTGATTAACCACTTCGCGGTTATGCGTGACAAGCACAACCGTGGTGCCAAACTCATTAATTTTTTTAAGAATTTCTATAATTTCGGCGGTGTTAATGGAATCCAAGTTGCCGGTCGGCTCATCGGCAATAATAACTTTGGGGCGGTGGACTAAAGAGCGGGCAATAACTACGCGTTGTTGCTCCCCACCGGAAAGTTCATTGGGGTAGCGGTCGTGCTTATCGCCAAGACCAACAATATGCAGAACCGGCGGCACAATTTGCTTAATTTTTCTGGGAGAAGTTCCAGCGACCTCCAGAGCAAAGGCTACATTTTCAAACACGGTTTTTTTGGGGAGGAGTTTAAAATCCTGAAAAATAACCCCCAATTGGCGGCGCAAAAATGGTACCACGCTGGAGCCAATCGTGGTTATATCCCAATCGCCAATGTGAATAATGCCTCCGGAGGGTTTTTCTTCGGCAATTAAAAGCTTAACCAAGGTGGTTTTACCAGCTCCGCTTTGCCCCACAATTGAGACAAATTCTCCCGCTTTAATGTGGAGGTTAATTTCGTCTAATACCACCCCTGACCCCGGGTACATTTTAACGATATTCTCCAGTTTAATCATATTTATGACGGTAACAGATTCTACAGATTGTGAGACAGATTAGCACAGATTACAGATTGATATAAGTATAGCATGTTTTGGAAAATAAAAAAACCTCGAGCGAACGAAGTTAGTCGAGAGGTGTGGATAAAAAATGAATTTGAGCCGCCTTGGGGAATCGAACCCCAGACCTACGGTTTACGATACCGTCGCTCTACCAGCTGAGCTAAGGCGGCGCTGTAGTTGTAAAGTAAAAAGTTATAAAGTTTAAAGATTCGTTTTGCAGAATACTTTATAAACTTTATAACTTTATAAACTTTTAACTCCGGTCTATTCTATCTCAAAACGAGGCAGGATGTCAATTGCCGGTTCTTCGTACGGGTGCGCGGATTTGATAGCAGTGATGACTTTTTCTATAAGGTCTTTATGACAAATAGTTTGAATTATTTCTTCTTCAACTTCTTCCAGTTTGTTAATTTCTCCGACAGTCGGATTGGCCCCGGTGAGCGGACGAAAACGTCCAACTCCCCTACTAGAAAATGAGCATGATTCATAGTCGCCCTGTTTTCCGGAGCCAGCTTTGGCCATGGCCGAGCGAACTTTATCTGCCGCCTCAACTGGAACCATGACGATTATCTTAAAATAGGCTGATTGTTTTAGCATATGATTTGACGAAATCATGCAATTTAACGAAATTGTGCAACGCAACGACCATTGAAGCGTTGCCCGCGCAACGTCCTTTGAGGCGCGGCGAACACGAAATCATTACCGGCGAAGCAGCCATTTAGCCAATTCCAAAACCGGAACAATGGTAAGCGCCGCGCCAAGAGCAACGAACCAATCCATTGCCGGGAGCGTGGTGGTGCTAAACGGCTGGTGGAGCCAGGGAATATAAATAACTAAGGCGAGAAGAATTAATTCCCACGCCACGGCGCGGTTAAGCCAATGGTTAGACCAGGGTTTATGAAACACTGACCGGCGGTCGGAGCGAAAGCAGTAGGTGTTCACTAATTGCATAAAAATCAGCGAAACAAAAACTAAGGTCATTGTTTGCACCGGCCCTCTGCCGGAATGCCGCGCCCACACAAACAAACTGATGTTGATACCAGTGGACCACGCGCCGCCAATTACCATAAGGCTAATAAGCGAACGGCTAAATAAACCGCCCTTTAACTGCCGCGGGTGGCGGCGCATCACATCGGCTTCGGGCGGGTCCACTGCCAGGGCCAAGGCCGGCAATCCGTCCGAGGCTAGGTTGACGTATAAAATTTGCACCGCGGACAGCGGCAGGGGCAAACCCAAAACCGACGCCGCCGTGATAAGCCCGATTTCCCCTAAATTAGACGATAATAAATAGACTAAAAACTTTTTAATATTCGCGAAAATTACCCTACCCTCCTCCACCGCCGCCACAATGGAGGCGAAATTATCATCCGTGAGCGTCATGGCCGCGGCCTCTTTGGTTACATCGGTGCCGGTAATGCCCATGGCAATGCCGATGTCGGCTTTTTTAAGAGCTGGAGCGTCGTTAATGCCGTCGCCGGTCATGGCTACCACGTGGCCCAGGCTTTGCAAGGCGGCAATAACCCGTAATTTGTGTTCGGGCGACACGCGGGCGCACACTTCAACTTGTTTGATTTTATGAGCCAATTCCTGATCGCTTAATAACGACAGCTCTTGGCCGGTCATGATTTTACCCTGCGGCGAAAGGAGCGCGAGTTCGCGCGCGATTGCTTCGGCGGTTACGGGATGGTCACCCGTAATCATCATGAGTTTAATACCCGCCTGCCGGCAGCTTTCAATCGCGGCTTTGGCTTCGGGACGCGGCGGATCAATCATGCCAAAAAATCCCAAAAAAATCATGTCCTGTTTGGCGGCCGCTATGTCTTTGGTGGGGAGATACGCCACGCCAATGACGCGGAGCGCTTGAGAGGCCATGGTGCGCATAGCCTTAAGCAATTTTGTTTTTATGTCCACAGTTACCGGTTCCACGCCGTCCTTGGTATGATAGCGGCTGCATGATTCCAAAATAATTTCCGCGGCGCCTTTGGCGTAGGCCACGGTACCGGTTGGCGTTTGGTGGAGCGTAACCATTCGCTTGGTTTCCGAACTAAACGGAATTTCCGCCACGCGCCTAAATTCTTCATCTAATAATTCTTTTTTAAATCCGGCTTTGGCCGCGGCCACTACCAAGGCCGCCTCGGTTGGGTCGCCTTTTACATCCCAATGACCGTCAATACGAGCCAGATGAGCGTCCGAAGAGAGCGCGGCGGCTTTAAGCAAAAGAGCCAGCTGTTCGGTTGTCTCATAAGGCGCACCCTGGAATAGAAAAGCGCCGGTTGGCTCATAACCGCTGCCCGTAACATCTAGTATGATACCGCCATCTACAAAAATCTTGCGCACGGTCATTTCATCTTTGGTAAGCGTGCCGGTTTTATCGGAACAAATAATGGTGGTGCACCCCAACGTTTCTACGGCCGGCAAATGCCGGACCAGGGCGTGGCGCTTGACCATGCGCTGTACGCCAATCGCCAGGGCTATGGTGACCACGGCCGGAAGCGCTTCGGGCACCACAGCCACGGCGAGCGCGATGCCAAATACCACCACCTCAAGAAGCGGCTGACCGCGCAAGACCCCGAGAAGCACCACAACAAAAACAATCAGCGCGGCGGCTTTGGTTAAAATTTTTCCTACCCGATCGAGATTTTTTTGAAGCGGAGTGGCACCGCGCTCAATTCGCTGGAGGAGGCCAGCGATATGCCCAAATTCGGTTTGCATGCCTGTAGCCACCACCACGGCCCGCCCCCGGCCATACGACACACTAGTGCCGGCAAACACCAGGTTGCGGCGATCCCCCACAGCAGAATTTTCGGCGCAGATTTCCTCGTGGTGTTTTTCTACGGCCACGGATTCTCCGGTCAAAGGCGCTTCATCAATTTTTAAATTCACCGCGTCAAGCAGTCTGGCATCGGCCGGCACGCGATCGCCGGTCGCGAGCAGTATGTTATCGCCTGGTACCAGATCCTGTGCCGGAACCTCCCGTTCCACTCCGCCGCGTATCACCACGGCTAAAGGCGCGGCTAATTCTTGCAAAGCCTCGAGGGCGCGTTCGGCTCGCCACTCTTGCACAAATCCAAGCACTACCGCAAAGAGCACGATCACACCAATAGCCAAGGCTTCAACAACCTGACCCAAGATTCCTGAAAGAACCGCGGCCACAAGTAAAATAATAATGAGCAAATTTTTAAACTGCGCCGCCAGAAGCGTAACTGGCGAAGGGCGCACGGCAATAGTTAACTGGTTGGGACCAAAATCTACCAGGCGCCGACGCGCTTCCGAATCCGATAAACCAAGTAACGCATCGGCTCCAAGCTGGGACATAATAACATCACTTGCCAGCGCGTGCCACATGACATTGCTGTTGTCTGTTGATTTGAGCATATGATTTGACGAATGAAGCGCGACGAGATTTTTATCTTGCGAATGAACGCAACTCTTTAATGCGTAATTTGTAATCCGGAATGGTTTGCGCTACGACCTTCCAAAATTTTTTAGAATGGTTCATTTCAGAGAGGTGCGACAATTCATGCGCCACCACATATTCGGCCAGACGTTCCGGCACCAAGGCCAGGCGATAACTAAAATTTAAATTGCCTTTTTGGGAGCAACTGCCCCACCGCGTACGGCTGTTTTTTATGCTCACGCGGTTAAATGTAAATTGATACACGGAATTAAACTCCGCAATTTTTGTATGTACAATCACCCGTGCTTGTGCTCGATATTCTTCAAACGCTTTTCTCCCTCGCGGCAAAATATGAATTGCGTCAAAACGTTTAAAATAATTTAGTTTGGCAATAATCCACTCGGCTTTACGCTGTAAAAATCGTTCAATAAAATAATTAGGGAGCCACGGGGGCGCGGACACCACAATGGCGCTGTCACAATTAATAGAGACGCGCAAACGCCTAGAGCGGCGACTCCTTCGCAATTGGTATGGAACGGTTGCGTTCCCGAGCTTAATATTCTTTTGCATACTTACGTTTTATTGTCATCCCGAGCCGAAGCCTCACCGTTTGTCATTCTGAGTGAAACGCCTGCCCGCCTCTGGAGGGAAGAATCTAGTCTCACTTAGTCAACACGACAGCCAACTAGATCCTTCACGGAGTTTATACTGAGCGAAGCGAATGTGTTCAGGATGACATGGTTGGACGAACACGTCCGCTTTTTATTTTCGCCCGGTGAACCTTGCCGGCCAACCGTTTTTCCTGGGAAATCCTCGTTGGCTTGGTGGCCCGGCGTTTTTTAGGCACTTTGAGCGCGTTGGCAACTAAGCGATTGAGCATTACCATGGCCTTGGCTTTATTTTGCGCTTGGGAACGCTCTTCGTCGCAGTTGACGATAACTTCATCGTATTTATTTAACCGCGCGGCCAATTTTTGCCGGAGGCGCGTTTTTTGTTCCCACGAAAAAATAGCCGACTCCCCTACTGGCCAGCGAAGTTGGGCTTTGGTATTTACTTTATTCACGTTCTGCCCGCCTGGGCCAGAGGAGCGGACAAACGCAACAGTGAATTCGGAAAATGGAATGAGATTGTTCATGAGCGGGATACGGGAATCGAACCCGTCGCTTATCCTTGGGAAGGATATATATTGCCACTATACTAATCCCGCAAAATAAAGACAGGCATTTGTGCCTGTCTTATACTATCAAATAAATCCTTACTTTTCAAGCCTCGCTAGGAGGTTGAAGTCGCGGTTGGCTCGGCGAGCTTCTGCTTTAAGGCGTCAAACGGGTTGTGGATGCGAAGATAGATATGGATGTTGGCTTGCTCAACTAACTGATCCATGTATTTTTGCGCGCTGGGGAACATGAATAAAATATGGCTGGCTCGGACTTTTTCGATGGTCGCATTTTTGCCGCTGGAATTTTTGGCAGTTTCGGTTTTGCGGTCCGTGAGTTTAATAATGTGGTAGCCGTACGGGCTCTCCACCAATTCTTGGCTCAGCTGCCCTTTTTTAAGCCCAAACGCGGCCGATTCAAATTGCGGCACCATGTCGCCTTTGCCAAAAAACCCCAGATCCCCGCCCAGGGCGGCCGTGCCATCTTCGCCATACTGCTTGGCCATTGAGGCAAAATCCGCGCCGGCTTTAATTTGGTTTAACACGCTCTCGGCTCGCTTGCGCACTTCTTCCCGGGCGGCGGTATCGGCTTGAATTTTATCGGTTAATTTATTTTGCAGAATAAATGGCTTCATTACTTTTTGCTGATACGTGGCTAAATTCCACCCGTAGCGCTGCAAAAGTTCGCTGTCGGCATCGGACGGAGTTTTAAATTGCTGGAGTACCTGCGTGGTTAAATCAGTCACATCCTGGGCGGTCACGCTCACATTGTACTGTTTGGCGGCTTGATTTAAAAGCGCGTTGCTTACCAGGCGAAGTATAACCTGATCGGACATTTTTTCCGGAGTTAAATCTCCCGTAGGACTGCCGCCGTGCGCTTTGGCGTACGCTTGCATGGTATTAATGGCCTTTAAATCTTCGGCGTAATCGGAATACAAAATGGGCAAGCCGTTAACTTTGGCGGCGGGTAGGTGGAGCGCTTTGGCGAAAGCTAACGAAAAATTATCATCGGCGGCGCGGCTATACACGCGGACGATCGTGACGACAACCGTAAGAATTACGGCCACCGCCAGCAGGCCCATAAAGCCATATAAAAAAAATTGTTTATTTTGGTTTGAGGTATAAGGACTGTGCGGCGGCGTGGTCATGGGAGTTTCGTGGCTCGGGAGTTCTATTTCCATAGTGAAGTAATAAATTAAAAATTTTTTGTCATCCTGAATGCAATGAAGGATCTAGCTGTCTGTCGTGTTGGCAAAACGAAACTAGATTCTTCGCTTCGCTCAGAATGACAAGTAGTTAATGAGTAAAGAAATAACGCCACCATTTTGTTGGATTGCCAACGTCTTTTGATTTTACCAAACCTTCGTTTTCCTGTCTAGAGCTTTGGGTTTTGGCAGCGAGACCAGGGGTAATGACGGCTACCTTTTCTCCCGGCTGGAGCAAATTTAATTCGGAACGGGCTTTATCTTGCACAAAGGTGGACGACCGGACGTAATTAAGCATATCTAGCGTTTCTAATTTTTTAGCTTGCAGGCGCTCGGTTTCGCTCCGGAGGCGATTAATTTCTTGGTTGATTTGGTAATTTTGATATACGGCCCTGGTGACGGAAATACCTAAAAAAACCAGGGTCACCGCCCCTCCAATTAACCACCAACGGGATACAAAAAAATTTTGCCAGACTGTCCGCTGCATATTCTATAGTATACCACAATTTTCCAATTCTTGCTGTCATCCTCCACCCCGCCCCGCAACTGCGAGGCGGGGTGGAGGATCTCTGTCTGGTTCAATGGCTCAATTGTTCCATTGTTAGCCGTTAGTGATTGGGACAGAGATCCTTCGCTCTGCTCAGAATGACAATTGAGCGGAATGATTGCGACGTTTCTGCTCGCCTACTCCTTCAGACTCACCTCATACACAATCTGCTGAAGTTTCCCGAGCGCCTGTTTGGCCTGGTCAAATTTTTGACGGTGATAGCCGGTTAAATCCATGGAAATAAGCTCGCCAATAATGGCTTCGGCCGCGGCGTACATCTTGGCAACGGTTTTAAAGTCGCGCTCGGTGGCGGCTTTAATGGCATAGCGGACTAACTCGCCTGGCACGTCGCACAGGCCGCTAATGTACAGGTCGGAATCAACGGTGAGGCCGCTGACAAGCCCCAATTCCTTGCTCTGGAGTACTGTTTGAAATAGCACCGCTTCCACGTATTCCTCCAGGGCCGCGCGATAAGACCCTTCGGTGAACAAATCCGGCTCATTTTTAAACTGTTTATTAAGCCCCTGGAGGAGTTTTTCGGCCTCGGACAGGGATTCATCGGCGTCCTTCTTGGCATCCCTTTGGAGGGCAAAAATAGCCCGTTTAGCATGGTGCTGGGCATCTCCAGCGGCTTTTATGACTTCCCGGCGCTTAGCGGCATATCCTACCAATTCCCCACGGATTTTTTGAAAGAATTTTTTGTTCAGCATATGATTTTGCGAAATCACGCCCGATTCAACGGAATCGTGTCGCGTAACGTCCATTGAAACGCGACCATAGTCCTTTGAAGCGCGGCGATAGTTTGTAAAGTTATAAAGTTGAAAGTTATCAAGTGTGTACAAGGCACTTGATTTTTATTATTAGATAGTGTATCATTTTTTCAGTTTAAAGTCTATTGAGGCTCAAATCAACCTTTACAAACTTTATAACTTTTTACTTTAAACTGATCACGGGACGGTAGCTCAGCTGGTAGAGCAGATCCCTTTTAAGGATAAGGTCCCGGGTTCGAACCCCGGCCGTCCCACAATAAAATAGTTCCGCCACAAGCGGGATTATTTTTTTGTGTTTTGACTGAGGGGTTCGAACCAAGGGGTGTCGGGGAAAGTATTTCCCCGCTTTGCCGAGGAAGGTATATGGAAACCCGAAGGTTTCCATAAGCGCAGCCCGAAGGGCGAGCGGTGAGAATCCCCGGCCGGCCCACAAAAAACCCGCCCCGACGTACGTCGGGGCGGGTTTTATTTTTATTTTTAATCTACCATTCTAATCTGCTAATCAGGAACCAGAGCAATAAAATACCGAGAACAAACGGGATGGAATGCACCCAGCGTTTTTCACGCTGGAATTCGCGGTGCAAATCCGGAATAAGGTCGGAGCACGCGATGTAAATAAACATGCCGCCGGTAAAAGCCAGCGAAACGGGCAGGACGTGTTCTAATTTTGCTAAAAAGAAAAACCCTACAATGCCACCGAGGAGGGCGGTAAGCGCGGATAAAAAATTATAAAACAAGGCGCGGCCGCGGGACAAACCGCTCCGGAGCAAAACGCTAAAATCAGCAATTTCTTGAGGCACTTCGTGCGCGGCAATGGCCAGCGCGGTTATAACGCCCAGGCCCGGGTTGCTCATAAAAGTAGCGGCAATGGCCACGCCATCTATAAAATTATGCACCCCGTCTCCCAGCGAAATAAGCAAGGCCGATGGCCTGGTGCCATGCTGGTCATCGTGGTGGTGAAACCAGAGCACAAACCGCTCTAAAAAGAAAAACAGAATAATTCCGAGGAGCGCCGCCACGAGTACCGGCTGACTACTGCCCCCGGACATATCCAAAGCCTCGGGCAGAATATCTAAAAAAGCGGCCGCTAACATTACGCCGGCCGCGAAACTCACCAAATACGCGGACATCCATTCGGATTGCATTTTTTTAAAAACTAACACAATCCCGCCCACGAATGAAATGAGGCTGATAATGATGTTAGCCAAAATAATTTGCAGAAGAATCATAGGTACAGCATAGCATAATTCGCGCTGTTTAGCAAGCGATGGCGGTATTTTATTTTTTTAAAAAATTTGGTATACTACCCGCTCATGACTAAAACTTCTTTCACTCACCAGGATATATTAAAACTAGGACTATTCCCCTTCCTGATTTTTATGATTAATTATGGCCTGATGCTGATACTCCCTGACGCTGAGCGCGTGTACCAGGCGGATATCCCACTCCATTTTTTTGGCGGCATAAGTATTGCGTACAGCGCTAACCACGCCCTGCTACTTGCTGAACGAAGAAAATTAATTACCTTTAAAAACCGCTTTTTAAAAATTGTTATGATTGTTGGGCTGGTAATGATAGCCGCGGTATTGTGGGAAGTATATGAATTTTTGTGGGACCAAATTTTTGGCACGCTCTTCCAGCCCAGCAAAGCCGATACGATTAAAGATTTGGTTTTGGGGATGCTGGGTGGCATTGTATTTTGCAGTTTATTTGTTCGAATTCGCAAGAAAAAATAATCTATTTAAAAATAAAAACAGCCTTTTTAAAAAGGCTGTTTTTGGAGTGTCTCGATTGTGCAAAGCACGTGTCGAGAAAGCACCCCTCCTACAAAAAAAGAACCATACCATACCCAACCTAACCACATTACACCAAACCTCACCCAACCAGAACTCACCAGCACCTAACCGCGCCATACCCTATCCGGATAAACTGGATTGTTAAAAAACTCCTCACCCTACCCTATCTTACCGGACCGTACCGGACCAGATCCAACCCTTCCGCACCAAAACGCACCAGACCACACCCTAAAGTGGGCGAACAATTTAATGGTCAGCTAAATTGTTCGTAGAAAAAAGCCATATCTTACCATGCCCAAGCGTACCGTATCAGACCCAATCGTACCCGACCATAACTTACCAAACCCTCACCTCACCGGAAGTAGGCGAACACGCCGGGTTTCAACCGAAATGTCCGGATGAGAAAATCCATACCACACCTTACCCCATCTCATCAAACCGAACCAGATCTCACCGAACCAGACCCAACCAAACCCCACCATACCAGAGCTTGCCCAACCTCACCACACCCTAGGCAGGCAAACAATTTAGTGGTTAGCTAAATTGTTCGTAGAAAAACCCATACCCTAACGTACCCTTCCAGAGCGCACCACACCTCGCCATACCATACCGCACCTAACCAGGCCAAACCGTACCTCACCACACCTCACCTTGCCTCACCGTACCAAACCCTAAAGAAAGGTTCGGGAGGGAGCGACGAAATTCTTCGCTCCCTCCCCCATTGATTGCCCGGTCGCTAGGCCGCGACCGCCTGGCCCTCCTCCATCCGCTCGAACTTGGCGATGCGGAACTGGCCGTAGCGCGGGCGGTGATCGCCGACGCACTTGCTGCGACCGGCTTCATCCAGCGCGGCCTGCACCACCTCGATCGGGATGTCCTTGTCGAGGACCTCGATGGTGAAGGCCATGCGCCAGGCCTTGAAGTGCGGGCGGTGGCGCATCACCCGGCCCTTCTGGATGCGGACCGGCTCGGAGTGGATGGCGTACTGGAAGACCGGCTGGTCCTTCTCGTCGGTGAGGCCGATGAAGTCCGGCAGGACTTCGACGTTGCCCTGGAACGCGCCCTTGTAGCTCTTCTTGCCACGCCCCTTGACCTGGAGACCGGCGGCCGCGGCCGTGAGCCCGCCCAGGAAGTGGGTGGCCGGCAGGCAGAGCTGACCCTTGTCCTGCCCGTCCGCCTTGTCCAACCGGTACGCCGCCTGCTCGGCCTCGATCTCGGGGGCAGAGTGGACGCGACCGGCCTTCTTGACCGTGCGATCCAGATCGGCCTGGCCCTCGGGGCTGAAGCGGTGCATCAGGAGTCCGCGGCCGGTTCCTTCCACCACAACTGCGACGCGATACATGGTGTCCTCCTTACCAAACTACGCGGGATTGCGTAGCCCACCAGCCTAACAGAAGAAGAAGAAGTCAAGGGCAAAAAAACTCCCGTTTAAGGAGCTTCCAATTGACGTATGTTTATTTTAAAATTATTTCACCAACCCCTCCACAATCTCTAAAATCTTTTCGGAGCGGGCGATAGGAAGAAGCTGGTGAAATTTTGTTTGCTATTTAAGATTACCTAACCGTAGCGGCGCCGTCGCCAAAAGAAACCTGGCAACGCATGTTGGAATATAAAAAGCGTATCGCCGCGCTCTCGTACGCAGAGGCTTGGCCAATGATTAATTTTTGAATATTGCGCTGAAATGATCGCTGTGAATTATTGTAGGCGGTTTGGGCACTATGGCCTTTCAGCAGAGAGACCGCTACTTGATTGGAAGGTTCAAAAAAATATTTGGCAAGCGGATCCGTCAGCGGCTGTGTTCTTAAAGACGGGCTGAATAAAAAAATAAATTTTTTCCGATAACCAATAAAAGCGCGGGCGCCGCTCGTAATGGCGCGCGGCCCCAATACAGCGCCGGAACTGCAGGACAGCGCGTAGATTATCGAAGCCCTCAATACTGTTTCATTAACGCCGGCTTCCACCAAAACTTCCTCATTCTGCCCGGTCACAAACATATCGCTGCCGTGCCCGTTCAAAAATATAAAGGATGGGCGATGCTTGCGTAACATACTTTCAAATTCGGCTCGATTAGCGCGCTCTCCGGCCAAATCTAAAACACCGAATCCTTTGGATTCGGCAAACTTCACCACCTTGCCGGCCCACTCCGAAATGTAGCGGGTGGTCCGATCAGAATTAGGCCGCGTTATCAAGATGCGCGCCATAAAAAATATTATTTTGCAGCGCCCGAAGAAAATCCATTTCCACTTCTATAATTTGCTTGCCAATTTCGTCATCCTCTTTAACATGCGCGATCAGTTCATTTTTATTAAACTCGCCATCAGAACCGATAGAAATAGCAACATCAGGCGGCAGGGTTTGCAAGCGGGCAATAACCAATTCTTTGATATCGTTTTCAACTTGCATATGATTTGGCAAAATTGCAGTTAAATTATTTTAAACTCGCTTAATTTTTTAATTAGCGCTTCTCCTAATTCAGTATTATTGCTAATTTCCGACCAGGCGACATTCCACGTAACCGGACCTGTCTGCGCTAATACCACAACTATCTCTTCCCGTAAATTAATAGGCAGGTTGGCGTACACTTTAAGAAATTTTGCTTGTTTATCTGATTCCATAATTACATACACTCTACAGTTGTATTATGTCTCCGTGGTAATCATACCCTATTTAAAGTAAAATGTGAAGTGTGCGGGCATCTTGATGTTGGCTTTACAGGATCAACCCCTCCACAATCTCCAAAATCTTTTCGGGACGCGCGATAGGAAGTAGCTGGTGTAGTTTAGCCCCTATCATCTGACGTTCTTGTGGATTGTTCATTAAATCCTGCACCATTTTTGCCAGTTTGATGCCGGTGCTCATAGCCTGGGGCATAAGAATGACGCCGTCACGCTCGGCAAAATAGCGCGCGTTATCTTCTTGATGCGACCCGTACATGGGCATAATAATGGCGGGTTTAGAGAGCGCGGCGAGTTCCGTAAGCGTGCCAAAGCCGGCGCGGGCAATAACAATATCGCTAATCGCGTACGCGTCCTTCATTTCCGTGGTAAAAAATTCGTACACGTGATAGTTAGGAAAAATGCCGGCGGCATTGTGCGCCATTTCTTTGGGCCGCTCTTTGCCAACTAAATGGATGATGTGCCAATCGCTTGGCCACTCCTGCAAAGCCTCAATAAGCAATTTGTTAATGCTGGTGGAACCAGTACCGCCGCCCATGGCGAAAATGACGGGAGAATTGGGTGGGATGTTAAATTTTTGTCTGGCGAGATTTAACGTTGTCATCCCGAGCGCAGTCGAGGGATCTCGCTCGTTGTTGGCGAGATTCCTCCGCTCCCCCGCAAATGCGGGGTCGGTCGGAATGACAATGGATAATTCCCGGCAGGGGTTGCCAATCCATTCCGCTTTTTTTCCGCGAATTGTCTCTGCGGTTTCTTGTAACGCCGTGGTAATTTTTTTAGCGCCAAAAAACATTAAGCGGTTGGCAAACCCTACTAAAACATCTTGCTGGTGCACCCAGGTTGGAATGCCTAAAACCAAGGCTGCCCAGTGCAACGGCACGCTCACAAATCCGCCGGCGGAAATAAGGAG
>JAHFHV010000004.1:15887-17719 GCA_023246725.1 Candidatus Magasanikiibacteriota bacterium
AGCGTGCCGCCACCGGAAAGAACTATTTTCATAATCTGAAGTCAGAAATACACTTAAGGGTTGAAGTGAGCTTTACCGAAGAATAGTTTGATAACGTCATCAGTAATTTGTTTATTATAACTGGCGTAAAAAGTTATTTTCCAACCTTTTTCAGGAATACTAATACTCCTCTGTTCTCCATCTAAAAAATTATCATCAATCGCCTGGTAATTGGCGAAAGTGGTTTTTGTTATTGTTCCCGGTGGGACCGGTCTCTCCCCATATCCGAATTGCCCATTACAACTGTCTGGCCAACCAATAGCGCGGCATTTCTCCCAGGCTTTAAGATTCGCTTGGTAATTATCGAAGTCAATAACGTATTGCTTTTGGACTTGGGCAAAACTGGTAGCAAAAGTTGAAGTCGGAATTTCCTGGAAGGATAGCCCAAAACTCCATTCTGGACCATCCAGATGATACTCTGCTCCTGACGCATGTGAGTCTCTGGGTGCGCATGTATAAAAAGCGGGACAGGTAAAGGTAAATCCTGTAATTTTTTCTTCAAAATCTTTATTTTGGTCTATAAAAGCAAAAGGTTTTATTTCTCGCTCTTCTCCTTGGTATAAATAAGGGAAGTAAATAATTAAGCCTTTGGTGGGCAGGGCAACATATCCATCTTCGCTGCCCTCTCCTCCATAATGTGATTCAACCGCGTCAACTCCGGCATACTTAGTACGCCTAGCGTCTCTGCCAATCCATAAAGAGTGCTGTGAGGAATGTAGGCAGTTTCCGAAAAAGCTATGTTCTTTACATTGTTCTATATTTCTTTTTTCTATCCGGATAAATTCTTCCACAGATTTCTTGGGCATGGTGTAGATAGTCGAGAGCAAATTGGCTGGTTTGCCATCACTGCCAGGCCAGCCTACCATCACAATATCTGTCTTATCTTCCTTGATAGCATCTTCCACAAATACCAATCCTTGGGGATAAAAAAATTCAAAACCGTACTTGCGATTACGATAAACCATTAAAGGTGGTTCGGGTTCTTTCTCTTCTGCTGTCGGAAGAGTGGAAGTTGCGGCTGTGCTACCGTCTCGTTTACTCAAAGCCAGCGAGACTGATGGATCGTCTGATTTTAATACAACAAAAAATAATGCCGTGAATATAATCCCAACGAGGAAGCTGCTAAAAATAAATAAAAATACTTTTTGTCTTGGCATATAGCTGTGGACAATCTGTACTTGACATACCTTTAACAAATATGCTATTATGGTCGTGAATCACCATGGGTAGGGCACGCTTTAGGGTTCCGTCCTTATTGTAGACCCCCCTGCAAAACTCCGCTTAACAGCGGAGTTTTTTTATACTCCAATAGACCTCGTAAATCATTCATAAATGTTATTTTCCCAGATTCCCCAAGCGCCCGGCGCAAGAGAACGGAGTAATGATATCGGTTAGGAATAAACAAGCGTCTTAATTTTTTCTTTTCCTGCAGGTATTTTACTAAACAATAAAAATCTCCATCTCCCGTTACCAGCACTGCCTCGGCATACTCGGGATAATCTATCATAGTCTGAAGCACCATTTCAGCGTCAACATTTCCTTTTATTTTATCTCCATCAGAGGCAACGATCGGTTTAAATATCAAAACATAACCCTGCAGCTTTAGAGCCTGATATAATTTTTGGTTACTGTGGACATAGCCAATAAAAAGATAGGCTTTTGTAACTTTCCACTTCTCTTTTAAATATACTCTAAAGCGGCCATAATCCAACTTCCACCCGCAATCACGAATCGCTAAATATAAATTATTGCCATCAATAAAAGCATAATTATTTTGATTAACATTCATAAAG
>JAHFHV010000004.1:17819-25532 GCA_023246725.1 Candidatus Magasanikiibacteriota bacterium
CGCTCGCGGGTAACGCCAAACTCCTGCCCTACTTCTTCTAACGTATGGGTAACGCCATCGCCTAAACCAAAGCGCATTTCCAAAATCTTTTGCTCGCGCGGGGCCAGGTCTTTAATCGCTTCAGCCACGTAGTCGCGCAGAATTTGGAGGGCGGCGGCGCGATCCGGGGAAACATTTTTAACGTCTTCAATAAAATCACTCAGCTGGGTGTCGTCATCATCATCGCCAATCGAAACTTCTAAGGACATCGTGTCCTGTGAAATTTTCATGATGTGGTGGATTTTTTCCACTTCCTCCCCCATTTCGGCGGCTAATTCTTCGGGGGTTGGGTCGCGGCCCAAATCTTGCAAGAGGCGGCGCTGGACTTGCTGAAAGCGATTAATGGTTTCCACCATGTGCACCGGAATGCGGATGGTGCGGCTTTGGTCGGCCAGGGCGCGGGTAATGGCCTGGCGAATCCACCAGGTCGCGTAGGTGGAAAATTTGTAGCCTTTCCGATAATCAAATTTTTTCACGGCGCGGAACAGGCCAATATTGCCTTCTTGGATGAGGTCGAGGAGCGACAAACTTTTGCCCACGAATTTTTTGGCAATAGAGACCACCAGGCGCAGGTTGGCTTCAATCAGTTTTCGGTCGGCCGCTTTGTCGCCGCGTTCTTTGCGCTTAGCCAAGGAGACTTCTTCTTCGCCCGTGAGCAAGGGGATTTTGCCGATTTCGCGCAAATACATTTGAATTGAGTCCGAGGAAATTTGCCCCAAATCAAACGGCGTTTCCATGTCCGGCTGGGCGCCTTGAAATTGTTTTAAAATATCGGTGCGATCTTTTTTCGCCCCCAAAAGCTGGGCGCTTGGCTCCACAATGCTAATGCCATTTTTTTCCATTAGCTCCACCACGCCTTCGTATAAATCCATGTACCATTCGGGCCGCGGCAAAGTTTGCAGTAATTCCATTTCCGTGAGGAAGCCGCGATTCCGGCCTTTCCTTATCATGTCCCACACCTGCTCGGCAGTTGGTTCTACAATTAGTTCGGTAGGGACGATTGGTTTTTTAAAACCAAAAAACTTTTTAGGCTTGGTCTTAAATTTGTGGTGATGATGCGCCGGGGCGCTGGGTTTTTTTACAACAATTTTTTTCTTAAAGCTGACTTTGCTTTTGGAGCGCACTAATTTAACCTTCTTTTTTAAGGCATGTTTTGCGGAGGAGCGTTTAATTTTTTTGACGACTTTGGCTTTGGATTTTTTATGCCGAGGTGGCATAGTAATGGGATTATTAGTAATAAGTATTCTGTTCAACAATTGTCATCCCGAGCCCATTCGACTCCCCCGCAAATGCGGGGTCGCTCAGGGCAGGCTCACCACTTGTCATCCCGAGCGTAGCCGAGGGATCTCGTCGTCACTCACTTCCAATCATCGCTTAAATCTTTCCAGGTTGGATTGACTGATTCAATTAATTTTACTTTCTTATCTCGACGCCATCGCTTTAATTGTTTTTCTCGGGCAATCGCTGCGTTTACATCTCTGTAATTTTCATAATAGACAAGTTTGTGGCATTGATACTGTTTGGTAAAACCTTCGACGAGATCTTGTTTATGCTCGCTCACTCGACGCATCATACTGTTGGTAAAACCAATATACAGCGTGCGACTGTCGCTCGCCATTATATAGACATAGAAATCGTAACGACGCATATGCGAAATTGGCGAGATTCCTCCACTGCGGTCGGAATGACAATTGAACCGCCGTCTGCATCGGGACTTGGAATTACAGACGCTACAACCCTTGCAATTTAACCATTACTTCCTGAACAGCGGCGTTATCCCCTTTTTCCTCGGCCAAACGGAGGGCTTGCTCCAAGAGTTTGCGGTGGTCGCGGCGCACTTCTTGTGTAATACGGTCAATCAGCTGTTTTATTTCACTCATCGCGAAACTTTCGGTAAGTTCCATCGCATCGCGATAGGGGCGGAGGCTTAAGAGATCCACCATATTTTCTTCTCCGGGATGCGCAAACTCCTCTCGGATGGCATCGAGATTTAAGCTACTATTACTAGTATACAGTTTTTGCGCGGCCTCGTAAAGAGCCGCGTACGGAGTTCCGGCAAAAAATTCCGGCTTAATACTGTTCACAACGGCGCCATACTGCGCGGGAAACTGAAGAATGAGCGACCACAACTCTTGCCGAAGCATTTCCAGCGTGCTTACATTTTTAGTTTGAATGGGCGAGGCATCCTTTGCTCCGTGTTTTTGGGTGGGAGCGGTAACTGACAGTCGCGGTGCTTTTTTAATTTCCTCACGCAGAATTGACGCGTCTAGCCCCAGGCGGTCGCTTAATTTTTTAAGCCAATCTTCCCGTTCAATTGAGTAAGAAAGATTGCGGATTTGATTAAGGAGTATTTCCGCAATGGTTTGTTTGGAGCGGGAATCAGTCGAGTTATAGTTTTTAAACGTTTGCTCAAAATACCAGTCCATAAACCCGGGGGCCTCCGCCACCGCCTTAAACCAGGCGGCGGGATTTTTGCGAATACACTCGTCGGCATCTTTGCCCAGTCCTGGTGGAATCACAATCACTTTTACCGTGAGCCCCTCTTGTAGCGCGAGCGCAATCCCCCGCTCCCCGGCTTTTTGGCCGGCCGTGTCCGCGTCAAACGCCATGGCTACGGTGTGCGTATAGCGTTTTAAAAGTTTGATTTGCTCGGGCGTGAGGGCGGTGCCGCTGGCGGCCACCACGTTTTTCATTCCGGCTTCGTGGCAAGCCAACACATCCATTTGTCCCTCCACGAGGATAGCCAGGTCTTTGGTTTTAATTTCCTGTTTGGCATTGTGGAGACCATAGACGACGCGCGATTTATCGTACACAATCGTTTGCGGGGTGTTAACATATTTACCACCGGATTTTTCGGTTTCAACTAATACCCGACCGGTGAAACCAACCACGGTGCCGTGCGGGTCGCTAATCGGGAACATAACACGTCCGCGAAACCGGTCGTAAAACCCGCGTCCGCTGGAGGCATCCGCTCCCTCGCGTTTAACGGTGAGCCCGGCCGCGATTATGTCGTCAATGCCATACCCTTTTTTAAGCAGGTATTTGGTGAGCAAATCCCATTGTTCCGGTGCAAAGCCCACGCGCCACTGCCGAATGGTTTCAGTTTTGAGCTCACGATTTTTTAAATAAGCGCGCGCCGGTTCCGCGGCCGGCAGTTCCATTAAAATGTGATGGAAAAAATTAGTGGCGCTGGAAATAATTTCTAAAATCCGGTTGCGCTGGCTTTGGTTTACTTCGCTCACAGAATTGGTTAACTGGACGCCCGCGCGCTGAGCTAATAATTTTAAAGCTTCGACAAATTGCAGCCCTTCAATTTCCTGGATGAACGAAAACACATCCCCGCCTTTGCCGCAACCAAAGCAATGCCAAAACTGACGCTCGGGGTGTACCATAAACGAGGGCGTTTTTTCGTGGTGAAACGGACAATTGCCTTTCCAATTCGCCCCGCTTTTTTTAAGCTTGGTATACTCGCCCACAATTTGGATAATATCCAAACGATCTTTAATGCTTTGCGTGTCGGTCATAGTGGTCGTACTGTAGCATTTTGAGGCAAAAAAAACAAGATTTCTGGTTCCTCACAGTTTATGCACCGCTCGGCTCTTGACAAGCTTTCTAGACGCGCTATAGTACCTAATAGATACATCGCACGGCCCTCTTTTACTTGAGAGAGTATAAGAGAGGACGACTGGTACACGTTCAATAGTATGAGGGACTAGCTATTAGAACTACTGTTGGTTTCTCCTATGGAACGGAGAAGGGTTCAAATCCCTTCCGCGCGACAAATGAGGAGTTTCCGCCAAAGGCGGACCATGAACCCTGTGTGGTTCATGGCAAATCTCCACCGCGCGTCTAAAAAAATATGCCCCCAGTTAAGGGCATTTTTTGTTTTAATTTTATTTATTTTATTTAAAGAGGGGCGCGAGGACCCCGACGTTCGCGTCCGCCTTTCTTGATTGGCGGATAGCATAGTGTCGGGGCCCTCGGCGGGCTACTTGAGGAAGGCGGCGGCCGCCCCAAAAAACAGGGCGAGCAGGACGAGGACCACTCCCGCGGCGATCTTCTGCTTCAGGTTCCAGGAAACACCGACAGCGTTCATGCTGGGTGTTCTGACTGGCTGGCTCGAGCTGGTGAGCGGGTTCTCCTTTCCCTGAATGGTAGGCGCCAAGGCCGGATCAGAAGGCGGGGTGGAACTGGCCGGTCGGCCGTCTGGAGTGAGATACGGCGCGGCGCTACGGTGAGGTCGGTCGGACATGATTTTTGCCTCATTCCTCCTTCGTTGCCCTTGTGGTTTGAGTCAAGGGTCGAGGAATAAAAATGCTTGTTACAAACATGCTTGTTCCTCAACCCTGGCAACTTACAAAGAACAACAGCCTTTATACCACAAAATACCCCGCAAATCAAGAGACGTTACTCCCGCATTAAAACTGTTCACTCGTGGCCAAGGGCATCCATTGGATTTAAGCGCGCCGCTTTTTTTGCCGGATACCATCCAAACAGCACGCCGACCCCGGCCGAAAAACCAATCGCTAACATAATCGAGATAAGTGAGATCGAATACACCCATTTGAAACCCAATGACGTCGCGGCGAAATAGATTATGAGAGCTAATACCATTCCGAGAATAATTCCAGCCACTCCTCCGCCCACCGTAGTCAAAACCGCTTCCGAGAGAAATTGACGCTGGATGTCTCGTGCAGTCGCGCCCACGGCTTTCCTAAGACCAATTTCAAAGGTCCGCTCGGCCACGGAAACGTACATAATATTCATAATGCCGACGCCACCAACGAGTAGTGAAATTCCGACGAGCGCGACCAGAAGCAGGGTGATGCCGCCAGTGATTTTGGTTAAAGTTGTCTGGGCATCCACGGTGGTGTTAACAACAAAATCATCGTGATTAGAGTCGGTGATGTAGTGGTTGGCGCGAATCAGATCGGCTAATTCTGCTGAGGTTTCTTTGGATTTGCTCCCATCGCGCATCCGAGCGATAATTTGCTGAATATAATCAATGCCGAGAAGTTTTTTCTGCATTGTTTTGGTGGGCAAACTAATCATGTTATCGAGATCGAAAAAAAATACCGCCCCGCGTTTGGCTTCCACCCCCACCACCCGAAAAGGCTTGCCGCGGATGTAAATGATTTTATTGACTGCGTCTTCATCACCAAATAATTTTTCTTTGGCCGTGGCCCCAAGCACTGCTACTTGCGCCAAACCGTCTTCTTCCTCACGAGTATAAAATCGTCCACTGGACATATCAAATTTCTCAACATCCGGTGTCGCATATCCGTGACCCATGAGCAAAACTTTTTTTAATTGTCCTTGATAACTCACTGCTTCTTGACCACTCACCATGCCATACGCCGCGAGGATATTTGGATGCCGCCGTACCGTTTCCAAATCGATATCCTTCATGGTGGTAATCGTAATGCCAACACTGCCAAACCCGCCACCATTATGCTTAGCGCTTGACACCTGCGTTTCAATGCTGAGGGTATCCGGCCCAAACGCGTCCAATTGCCCTAAGACGAAGCGCTCCACGCCTTTACCAGCGGCCATGATGGTGATGACAGCGGCACTGCCGATCGTGATCGCGAGCATGGTCAACAACGTGCGGCGCTTTTGGCGCCTTAGAGAGTCGTAGGCGAGATGGAGGGGGGTGAGGTTCATAATTTTTGTCATTGCGAGGAGTACCGATTCGCATCGGGGCGACGTGGCAATCCCCGTGCTTTCAAGAAAAATTCTGAAATCAGGGGGATTGCTTCGTCGTCGTGCGAGCTCCTCCTCGCAATGACACATTATTCGTACCGCAGCGCTTCAATCGGATCGAGCCTTGCCGCGCGCCGGGCTGGACTGACGCCAAAAATTAAACCAATCGCGATTGAAACTACACAGCCCAAAATAATTGATGCTGGGGTAATTACCAAATCCCAATTATAACCTTGGTTCTTCGCGATCGTGGCGACGAGTACGGAAATCCCTGATCCTAAGATTATTCCAATGACACCGCCAATAAAAGTAATCAAAACTGTCTCAGTCAAAAATTGTACCGTGATTTGCCGGTTCGTGGCGCCCACAGCTTTACGGAGGCCAATTTCTTTGGTGCGCTCTTCCACCGCCGCGAGCATAATATTCATAATGCCAATGCCGCCGACGATGAGGGACAAAGCCGCGATCGCGGCCAGAAAAAACTTCAGCGCGTTGGTGATGCCAGTTAAAACTTCTAAACCTTGATTGGTTGAGCGGACGGAAAAATCATCATTTTCTGGATTGGTAATGCTGTGCCGATCGCGGAGAATAGTTTTAACATCTTCAATCGTAGTGTCAACATTCTCCGCGGCGTCAATTTTAATGCGCGCGAAATTTATATGTTTAATTCCGAGCAATATTTTTTGCGCGGTCGTGACTGGAACAAAAAGCTGGTTATCTTGATTTTGAAATCCGCTCACACCACGCTTTTTTAAAACCCCAATGACAAGAAAATTACTTCGCTTGATGCGGACGTTTTTTCCCAGCGGATCATCCTCCCCAAATAAATTATCAGCCGCTTCGCTCCCCAACACCACCACGCGCGCCGCGCCCCTGTCTTCATCATCCGAAAAAAATCGCCCGCGCGACTCTTCAACCGTTTCAACGCGCGGATAGTTGGCCCCCACACCCACGAAGGTTGTGTCGTAACTCCCAGCGGAAGAAACAATCGTGTCCGCCCCGCGCACATACGGCGTCGCGGCCACAATGTGCTGGTTGCCAGAATTAACAATAGCTTTTACATCTTCAGTCGTGAATGTTGTAATAACAATCCCAAACACCGCGGCCGGTGGCCCTTTGTCATCCGATTTTCCCGGCAACACTCCCACCAAATTTGATCCCAAACTTTTCACCTGATTCAAAATCAAACTCTGCGCCCCGGCCCCAACGGACATAATAACGACCACGGCCATCACGCCAATAATAATGCCAAGCATGGTTAAAAACGAGCGCACTTTGTTGCGGCTGAGGATTTGGAGGGCTCCTGAAATATTTTCAAATAAGTTCATGCTCTATTGCGTTGTAATCAACTGTCACTCTGAACGTAGTGAAGGATCTTTGTCTGATTAGATTTTATTTATCGATAGTCTTTACAAATCTCTATCTCTTTGTTACAGTAATTGCAATTTGATGCGCCCCCGTAAGGCGCATAAAGGGAGGAACCATGGCAACGCATCGAATGGGTCGAGGGTGGGATCGCCCAACCCGACCCCAGGGCAGGTACCTGGAAGACGACGAGGGCGGACCGATCACGTCCCACGTCAACCACAACCGCCAACGAGTGGGTATCCCCCAGGGGGGCTACCTCGAGAACGGGGATGGCGGACGCACCGAACGCCTTCGGCGTCAGTGGGACGCCTACCGCGCCAGGGGCGGTACCATGTCGTTCGACCGCTGGTGCCACACTGAGGGCTACTAGCCGACCCAAGAAGGCCCCCGACGCAACCAACAACCGCGTCGGGAACCACCCTCCGACGCACTGTGATTATAAGTAATTGTAATTACAGTGCGAGGGTGGTTTTTTTGCTGTTACATTTTTCTTAATAGCAAACGTTTTATACCCCTCTCTTTATCTCTCCCATATCCTCCAGAGGCGGACCCGCCTTGGGCGGGAAAGGGGAGAGAGCCAACCGAACGGTGCGGTCTCTCTCG
>JAHFHV010000004.1:25632-54328 GCA_023246725.1 Candidatus Magasanikiibacteriota bacterium
GGGACGATTTTGGATGAAGTACTCGTCAAAAACGCGCCGTCAAATTCTCCTAAATTCTTAAGAGGAATATCTTGTTCCTGAATTTCAAACCCGTGCTCTCGCGCAACCTGAAGCACATGCTTCTTAGTTACTCCTTCTAAAACTTTTTCCGTCGGCGCGGTAAAAATCGTGCGATTTTTAATGGCAAAAAAATTCGTGCGGCTACCTTCTAAAATATTCCCTTGAATATCAGCAAATAGCACATCGTAGTAACCTTTTGCCTTGGCCTCTGTATAGTAATAATAGCTAGGGAGCATATTGAGCGTCTTGGCTCGCGGTAAAAAGCGCTCGTACGGAATTGTCATGACCATTGCTCCCTTTTTATATAATTTTCGGTCAGGGAAAAGTGGGGCTAAGGGTAAAATAAACAGCTCAACGCTACTGGGTTCCCGAGCGCCAATGAGAAGGATTTTGATATTATAGGTTTGCTGGCTTGGCCCCTCCTTACGAAGGAGGGGGTTAGGGGGTGGTTGTCGCGTTGCGCCTTTGACCACTCCGTCCCTATGGGACACCTCCCCTTCATAAGGGGAGGACAACTGCGACTCGCTCCCAATCTTCTCTACCAACTCCCTGACCCATCGCTCAAGTTGATCTTTAGTAAAGGCATGATTCAACCCAATGGCCTCCGCTGAAATCAATAATCGATCAATGTGATCGCCCAAAAAATATGGAAGACGATCCTGAACCCTGATATTTTCATACACGCCAAATCCGTAGGCGTATTCGATGTTGAAGACGGAAACTACCGCTTCAGAGAGGGGTAGGAGTTTGCCATTTTTGGAGAAAAAATTAAATGTCATAATTATGCGCGAAACCTCTCCTCCCGTCCTCCCCTTTGCAAATGGGAGGAAGAATCGTGTCCCCTCGCCTCAGCAGAGGAGAGGGCAGGGAGAGGTCTCGTTTTTTTATCAAAATCACTTTCGCAACTCCCCATTCTCCCCCGCGAACTGCCGACTGTCCACCGCCCCATCAGAAATAATCACCCCATCTTTAAGTTGAATAATTCGCTTAGCGTGCTCGGCCGTGTAGCGCTCGTGCGTGACTAAAATAATCGTGTGCCCTTGTTCATTCAACTCCTGCAAAATTTTCATGACTTGCAGACCGGATTTAGAATCAAGGTTGCCGGTGGGCTCATCCGCAAAAATAACATCCGGATTATTAACCAATGAGCGCGCGATCGCCACGCGCTGTTTTTCACCACCCGAAAGTTGACTGGGGGAATTATTCAAACGATGCTCCAACCCCACCGCGCCGAGCAATTTTTGCGCGCGCTCCAGTCGCTCGGTTTTGGTAACTGTGGTGTACGCCAGTGGCATCATTACATTTTCAAGCGCGCTCGCCCGTGGCAGCAAGTTGAACGCCTGAAACACAAACCCAACTTTATCTCGGCGCATCGCTGCAAGTTCCTCGTCGCTGAGCGTTGAAACATCGCGTTCGTCAAACACATACTTCCCCGTCGTGAGCGTGTCCAAAAACCCTAAAATGTGCATTAAAGTTGACTTCCCCGACCCACTTGGCCCCATGATGGACACAAATTCGCCTTTTTCAATTGCAAAATTGAGACCGCGCAAAACAGGTGTTATTATATCACCGGAGAGGTAGTCTTTTTTGAGATCAGTAATTTTGATGAGAGACATAAACACGATTCACGATACACATAGAACGATACACAATACCTTCACGACACGAATCTTGTATCGTATTACGTGTATCGTGTATCTTGTTATTGCTTCACACTCACAATCACCTCGTCCCCTTCTTTTAAGCCTTCCAAAATTTCCACTTTACTATCATCCCCCTTTAAACCGAGCTTCACTGCCACATCTTGTTCTGCACCGTTTGACAGGACTTTGACGTGTTTTGTACCGTCTGGTTGCGTGTGTACGGCGCGCAGGGGGACAAACAGCACATTCGTATGCTCGTTAGCGTGCAGACGCACGTTGGCGGTCATGCCAGCTTTGAACGGACGGGTCTCGTCACTGACCGCCACCCCAATTCGCACGAGGTAATAGACTACGTCTTGAATCTCGGTTGATTTTTTCTCAATTGACGTAACCTGACCGGTGAATTTTTGCTGATCGCCAAAAGCGTCAAGCGTAAAGTCAGCCTGTGTAGCAGTACCGGCAACAAGTTTGGCTACATCAGTTTCCGGAACGTCTACTTTTATTTCGTAGTGAGGCGACAGAAGATGCATCACCACATCAGTCGTGCCCACAGCCTCACCAACTTTTTTATCAATCTTCGTGACCACTCCGGCAAACGGCGCGCGAATAACACCTTTGTCACGCACGGCCACGGCTGAAGCTAATGAGGCGCGGAGCGCGGCGACATCCACTTCACGTGGCGGGTTAAACTTGCCCTCAAACGTGGCTTCTGCTTGATGGTATGCCGCCTCTTTAATTTGAACGCTAGTTACCGCGCTCGATTGCGCTTGTGTCAAATCCTGCTGAGCTTTGGCGTACGCGATTGAATAGGAAGAAAAACTATTCTTAGCGTCGAGGAGCGCCTGCTGTTGAGCTAACACGCTGGTATATTGTGTCGTAATATCAGTCCGAGTATTTGCGATACTCGTTTTTTTATCATCCAACGAACTCGCCGTAAGCGTTCCCACCGCTTGCGAAGCTCTGAGCACATCAGAGACAGATCCCAAGAGTGTATTCGTCTTAACCAAGGCGTCTTCCGTCGGAACAAACGCTCCATCAATCGCGGCATGATCACTATTCAAAGTCAACACCGTAATGCTCTCGCGCGCTTTTTGCCGAGCAGTTCGCGCGATTAAATAATTACCATTTGCGACCGCCAGTTTGCTCGCATCCAGTGTGGATAAATAAATTTCAAAACTATCATTCGCAAATATATTATCAATTCCCAAAATGTTATCCGCTTGCGTTAAAGCGTTATCCAATTTAGAAATAGTTCCTTGAAAAGTTGTCACCGCGTTCGCATACGCCTGATTCACAATTTGACTATTCTCCCCGCCTTCGGCTAACTTCAAATTATTTTTAGCGGTCTCGAGCGCGGCTTGGGCGGATTTGACCGTACTCTCTGCGTCAACTTTACTCTGCTCCCACGAGGCCTTAGCCGAGAGCACGGCCGCCGCATAATATGTTCGATCCTGATCGCTCGGACCAATCAATTTTTGATCAAGATTCGCCTTAGCAGCCGCCACTGCCGCATCAAGCTCTCCCAACCGAATACTCGCGAGCCAAGTTCCCGCCTTCACGGTGTCCCCTTCTTTACTCAGAACCGCCGCAATCGTACCTGGCGCCTCAAACCGAAGCGCAACATCATCAACCGACTCAATCTTGCCGGTGGCTTCCACTGTTTGAACAACATCACCACGCGTCACTTTGACGGTTTCATATTGTGGCGGCTGGTGCGTTTTTCGATAATAACGCACGCTGAGGAGAGCAATCAAAATAATTGCTCCGAGGAAATAAAACTTTTTTTTGATGAGCCACGACATATGAATTAGCGAATTCATGTGATTTAACGAAATCATGCTGCGTAACGTCAACTTAGGCGCAGCCCGCGCAGCGTCCTTTGAGGCGCGGCTATTAAAAAAATAGGCCTAAAATTGCCTACTTAACATACTCTAAAATTGACGGATCGTCAATTGTTTAAAGACGCTCCCACCCCGCGGCTTCCTTTACATATTGGTCTTTGATCTTCTCAAAATAAACCTTGGCCGCCTCATATTCATTCGGAATAACGCCATCCAAAATCGCTTCTTCAATTGCCGATTTTATTTTCCCCGTGGTCGGCCCGGGCTTGAGTTTGCACACTTCCATAATCTCCTCACCGCGCACGGGAGACTGAAAGGCACGGAGTTTATCGCGTTCCAACACTTCGGCAATTTTAGCTTTAAGATGATCGTAATTCTTTAGGCGCTTATCTTTTTTATACGGGTTGCCGGTGGTAATATCGCTCCGACCCAGAATAAGAAGATCATCGAGCTCATCCCCCAGCGTCACGACCAAACGACGAACCGCCGAGTCAGAAATTCCCTCGTCCATAAGCGCAATCGGCTGCATATGCCAGCGCACTAGCTTGGCGATGTAGTCGGTGTGTTCTTTAGATAATCTGAGTCGCCGCGCGATTCCGTAGACCATTTTTTTGCCCAAGTGCTCGTGCGCGTGAAATGTCCAGCCAATTTTAGGCAGAAACTTTTTCGTTCCGGGCTTGCCAATATCATGCAAAAGCCCGGCCAAACGCAGCGCAATGTTCTTCGACTGCTCAGCAATGTTATCTACCACTTTAAAACTGTGGATGAGGTTGTTTTTGTGCTGATGACCATAAATTTCCTCAACACCATCCAGTTTGGCAACTTCTGGCAAAATAATGTCCAGGAGGTGCGTCTGAAAAAGCAACGTTAAACTCACTGACGGCGCGGCCGTCGCCAGCATCTTAAATAATTCTTCTTGAATACGCTCGGCGGAAATAATTTTGAGGCGTTCTCGATTGCGATGAATTGATTCAAGCGTACGCGGTTCAATCGCAAAATTGAGTTGGGCGGCAAAACGAATTGCGCGAAGCATTCGGAGCGGATCATCGCTAAAAGTAGTGTCCGGGTCAAGCGGGGTCCGAAGAATTTTATCGGCTAAATCTTTCTGGCCGTTAAACGGGTCGATAATATATTTCTTGATTGAGGGCAGGCCTGCCTGCCGAAGTCCCGACACAAGTCGGGACGTAGGCACGGCCATCGCATTCACCGTAAAATCTCGGCGCGATAAATCTTCGGCCAGTGTCGCGTCCATAACCACCGGCTTACGCGAATGCGATGCATAGGATTCCGCGCGCGTGCCGGCAAATTCCAAAACCACTTGGCTCTCGCCCTCTCCAAGTATATAGCGGGCTGTGTCAAAATCCGGAAACTCCACCAAACTCCCTGCCTGTTTTAGCGCGTCATCAAACGCTTTGGCAAACGAGAGACCATTCCCTTCAACTACCAAGTCAATGTCCTGATCGGTGTGGCCAAGCAAAGCATCGCGAACATAACCCCCCACTACGTACACGGGGGTTTTGTTTTTTTTGGCAAGCAGGCTGATTTTCTTAAAAAGACTGGTTATGGAGGTCATAAAAACAGACAATGATTACATCACTATAACATAATAAAGCCCTATTGAAAAGGGTTTTGACATGTGATAGTATATTGTGGCTACAGAGTCAAAAGATCGGACTATATCTAAAAGGATATAGCCACTCAACATTCGGAAAATAAAAACTCGCTTTTCTTTTCTCTCACTTATTCGGGCTATAGCGCAGTTGGTAGCGCGCATGCATGGGGTGCATGAGGCCGTGGGTTCGAGCCCCACTAGCCCGACATTTTTAACACCATATTCTATGTCAACCTTCATCACCCATCTCCAAAAACTCATTGCGGAAAAAAATTTGCTTAATCATCCTTTTTATAAACATTGGAGCGTCGGCACGCTTCCTCTACCCGTGATGCAAAAATACGCCGAGCAATATTACCATTTGGAAAAAAACTTCCCCACCTTTTTAAGCCGCATGCACGCGGACTGCGATGATTTTGCCGTGCGTCAAACTATTACCGAAAATCTCTATGATGAGGAACATGGTGAAGCCAATCACCGTGAATTATGGCTCCGTTTTGGCGAGGCAATTGGTGTCGCGCGTGAATCAATTCAAACTGCGGAAGCTTTGCCGGAGACTGCCTCTGCCATTGCCTACTTTGACAAATTGGCTCGAGAATCATTTTTGACCGGATCCGCGGCACTCGCGGCCTATGAATCCCAAATTCCGGCTGTTTCCGAAAGCAAAATTAAAGGTCTTAAAACGCATTATAATATTGCGGACGAACGAGGCACAGAATTTTTTCGCGTGCATAGTACGCTGGATGCTAAGCACAGTAATGAATGGTGGAACATTATTGAGAAACACGCCACAACGCCAGCGCTCCAAGAGAACGTCGCGCAAGCAGTGGTCGCCGGCCGCGACGCGCTTTGGAATTTTTTGGACGGAGTTTGTCGAGCGTATTTTCCCGAAGGCTTGATGGCTTGTTAAACAACTGTCATTCCCGACCTGATCGGGAATCCAGTGTCTGGATTCTCGCTTTCGCGGGAATAACAAAAAAATAAACGCATGAATTTCTCTACCGATAAGACGACGATCATGGGGATACTGAATGTGACACCAGATTCTTTTTCTGATGGTGGTCAATTTAATAATATCGAAGAGGCTGTGGAGCACGCCATAAAAATGATTCAGGATGGCGCGGACCTAATTGACATTGGCGGTGAGAGCACCAGACCGGGATCGGAACCGGTGAGCGCAGAGGAAGAACTGCGTCGCGTTATGCCGGTGATTGAACGATTGGTAAAAAAAACTGACGCGCCAATATCGATTGATAGTTATAAGCCCCGCGTCGCTCGGGAAACGCTCAAAGCCGGAGCTAAAATTTTAAATGACGTCACCGGTCTCACGAACCCCGAGATGATGACCGTCGCGGCGGAGTTCAAATGCCCTGTTGTCATCATGCATATGCAGGGCAAACCCAAAACGATGCAGACCAACCCACAATATGATGATGTAGTGAATGATATTAAAAAAAATTTTCAAGAACGAATTGCCGCCGCGCGAGCCGTTGGCATTACAGAATTAATTCTTGATCCGGGAATTGGTTTTGGAAAAACGCTGGAACATAATTTAATAATTTTAAAACGACTTAAAGAATTTGCCGACCTTGGCTACCCAATTATCGTTGGCCCGTCGCGCAAATCATTTATTGGGCAACTGACCGGTGGGCTACCCGCGACTAAACGACTCGAAGGCACCATCGCTGCCGTTGTCGCCGCACGATTGAACGGAGCTTCGATTGTACGAGTGCACGACGTCCTCCCCTGCCGCCGCGCACTACAGATTGCGGATGCTATTTTCAACACCCACCTGTCATCCTGAGCAGAGCGAAGGATCTCTGTCTCAATTACCAGCCACACAGGGATCCTTCCATCCAAAGGCGGGCAGGCATTTCATTCAGAATGACAAACTTATGACGGGAAAAATTTTTATTAAAGACTTGTTAGTTCGTTCTCGCATCGGCATTAATGAAGAAGAAAAACGTGAGCCGCAAGACCTGCTCATTAACCTTGAACTCACGGCCGATGTTAGCCCAGCGATTGCATCGGACAACATTAACGAAGCGATTGACTACCGTCCAATTTATCACGGCATTCTTAAACTAGCGGAAGCGTCTCGGTTTGATTTAGTGGAAAAAATGGGGTCAGAGGTTGCTCATTTGGCGCTTCGCCTTGATACGCGCGTTCAAAGCGTGCTGGTGAGAATTGAAAAACCACATCGCTTTCCTTTTATTAAATCAGTGGGTGTAGAATTTACTATTTCTCGCTCGTGATTGCTTATGGCAACTGTTTATCTGGGGCTCGGATCAAATATTGGCGATACCGAAAAAAACCTGCGCGAGGCAGTGGAAGCACTTGCTAAACGTGGGGCGATTGCAAGCGTTTCATCACTCTACCGCACCGAGCCCGTTGGATTTGTGAATCAGCCCTGGTTTCTCAATCAAGTGATTTGTCTTGAGACAAAACTGTCGCCAGAAGATTTGCTCAAAGCGACTCAACAAATTGAGAATAACCTCGGGCGCGAGCGCACTATCCACTGGGGACCGCGCACGATTGACATTGATATTCTTTTATATGATAATCTGGTGATGGCAACGCCAAACCTCACCATCCCCCACTCATGGCTTTCCGAGCGTCGCTTTGTTCTTGAACCGCTGGCCGAGATTGCGCCCACGCTTAAACATCCTATCCTGGAAAAAACGCTTACAGAATTATTACAAGAATTAAAAAATGACAAGGCCGTTGTCATCCTGAAGGAGCGTCACAGCGACTGAAGGATCTCTGTCTCAATCATTATTTTATGTCTACTATTAAAGGAACCTTTAAACTCAAATCTGGCCTCGCCCAAATGCTCAAGGGCGGGGTAATTATGGATGTCACGACGGTCGAACAAGCCAAAATCGCCGAGGCCGCCGGGGCCGTGGCTGTAATGGCTTTGGAGCGCATTCCCGCTGATATTAGAGCTGACGGTGGGGTCGCCAGAATGTCTGATCCGAAGATGATCCAAGAAATTAAGCGGGCGGTAACGATACCAGTGATGGCTAAATGCCGCATTGGACATTTTGTCGAAGCGCAGGTGCTGGAAACACTCAAGGTTGACTTGGTAGATGAGAGTGAGGTGTTGACGCCGGCGGACGAGGAGTACCATATTGAGAAAACAAAATTTACTGTGCCGTTCGTGTGCGGGGCGCGCAATTTGGGCGAGGCGCTGCGACGAATTAATGAAGGCGCCGCCATGATACGCACCAAAGGCGAAGCCGGCAGTGGCAATATTGTGGAGGCCGTGCGGCATATGCGCGCTGTTTTAGGCGGTATTACAGAGCTGCACGAATTATATCGTGCTAAAAAAACTTCTGCTTTCACCCAAAAAGCCAAAGAATACCGTGTGCCGGTAGCATTGGTGAAAACGACCGCCGCGCTTGGTAAACTACCGGTGGTACATTTTACGGCTGGAGGTATTGCCACGCCAGCGGATGCGGCCTTGTGCATGCAGTTTGGCATGGACGGGGTGTTTGTGGGTTCCGGCATTTTTAAAAGTAGCCACCCGGAAAAATTGGCTAAAGCGATTGTGGAGGCAGTGGCTCATTTTGATGATGCGAAACTGATTGCCAAGGTAAGTGAGAATTTGGGTGAACCTATGAAAGGTTTGGAAATTGAAAAACTTGATGTGAGGCTCGCTGGACGAGGGTCAAATTGACTGTCATCCCTTCGCTTTGCTCAGGGCAGGCTCTGAACGTAGTGAAGGATCTCTGTCTGGTTCATTGTTAAATTGTTATATTGTCCCCCGCAGTGCGGGGGATCCCGTCTATTTGAGATTCGAGTGGTGCGGGGCTAGTGATTGAGACAGAGATTCTTCGTTACACTCAGAATGACAGTTGGACAATTATATGATCAAAAGAACGAAGATTGGTGTGTTGGCATTTCAAGGCGACGTAACAGAACACGTGCTCGCGACAGAGCACGCGCTCAAACAACTCCATCTCACTGGCCAAGTGACGCCAGTTCGGACGAAGGCTGCTATATTGAAACTTGACGCCCTCATTATCCCCGGCGGCGAAAGCACTGTGCTCTATGCATTATGCGAGCGAGCTGGGATGGTTGACGAGATGAAGAAAATACCGTATATTTTTGGAACGTGTGCCGGAGCAATCTTACTTTCACATAGGCTAAAACACACTGCGCCTGGTCAAAAAACTTTGGGTCTCATGAATATTACGGTTGATCGTAATGCCTATGGCGCGCAAACTGAATCGTTTGAAAAAAATATTTTAACGCCGTTTGGACAAATGCGGTCAGTATTTATTCGCGCGCCACGCATTGTAAAAATCGGCCCGGGCGTAACAAAATTAATACAGGATGGAGAAGAAATTTTGGCGTGTGAACAAAATAAAAATGGAACATATTACTTAGCCGCGAGTTTTCATCCGGAATTGACCACGACAAAAATACACGAATATTTTTTGAAAAAGGTTTTTTCAAAATAACGGGCTGTAGCGCAGTTGGTAGCGCGCATGGTTCGGGACCATGAGGCCGCGGGTTCGAACCCCGCCAGCCCGACAGATATACTCGCTTAAAAACACAGCGCCCCCGAGACCGAAGTCCGGGGGCGAAGCGCTGTTGCCTATAGAGAAGCAGATCAGTGGAAGTACTTCCCGATGATGGCGTCGTCCTCCCGCTTGAGGGCCTCGAAGTCGCGGCGGTAGGCCTCGAGCTCCTTCATGCTGTCGGGCCTGTTGTTGCCGGTGAGCCGGTCCTCGAACGTCATTAGGTGGAGGTTGCGCGTCGTTAATTCGTTGATATTTTCTTCCGCCGCCGTGAGCGCCGCTAACTTGGGGTCGTCCTTGTCCATGCGGTGCATGAGGCCAATGAGCTCGAACTGCAGGCCGCTCAAGAAGCTCGCGTAGCTGTTCTCGGGGATGTAGAAGCCGAAGACGAACGGCTTGTTCCCCAAGGCGCGGAGGCGTTGATCGTACGTGACGAGCGTGAAGGCATCCAGGTACGGACGCGCGAGCTGCTTGGCGATGTGGCTGGAGCGCATGTTCGTGCCGTCGGCGTACTTCCGCACCTCCTGGAGCGTGGCGTTGCGGGCGTCCATCAGCTGGTTACAGCTCCGGACGTAGGCGCCGAAGCTTACGACGAGGCCGATGACGATGAACAGCGGGTAGAAGCGGCGCAGGAACGTGGTCATGGTAATCCTCCCGAACGGGTGATTGCCCACTGTGGTAGGGCATTTTGCCTGAATTAGGGGAACCATTTCCCCAACGCGCACATCAATAATTGTAAACACAATTGCTGGTGCACGCGTTGGGCGCTCTCAATTTTAAACAGCGCTTAACTAATGGGCTTGGCGCCTAAATACTTAGGTTAAAGCCACATTGCTGGGAAAAGTAGACTTACTATTTCACAACAAATTAGTATAGCAGAGAATAGTGGATTTGTCAATAGCCTTTACTTTACCTAAGTTTGCATGCAAGGTATACTATTACGTAGACACTTATCTTTTTCCTATGTCCCTCACCGATCACCTCCCCATTAAAGCAACGTCCCATTTTACCGCTATCAAAGGTGCTGGTCCGGCGGCACATAATTTAGAGGTGCAGCTCCACCGCGCTTCAATGTCTAGCTCAAGCGGCCTCCACGCGCTTAAAGAGCATGTTGGGACGATTGCTGGTGTTTTTAATAAATCGTTTGTCAAACAAGCCATACGCCAGGGCGGCTTAAGCAGCGGCGAACAAAAACTGGTGGTTAAACACATTTTAGAAGCGAACCCAAAAATCGGCCAGAGTACTTTAAAAAAAAATCTAATCCGGCAAGTTGTTAAACATTTTGGTAAAGAAGGGTCGGCAGCTAAACCTCAAACTAAGGTCGCCGCGCCGCATTATTTTAGGCGACCAGAACCGGAGCCGGATCCGAACCACGCTACGAGCATTAATCAGATGATGCACTCGACAGAAAGCACTTCAGCATTTAATGTTACGGAAAAACGAACTTCCACGGTGGTAAAAAATAAAACCTATGGCGGTGTTGGCAACATGATTGACGCAAAAAAAATCGGTCCCACTCCCCCGCCAAAAAAATCGTTTACTCCGCCGCGCTTGGCGGTATAATTTATTGGTGAATCAATTTTTGTAACCGTCGTCTAAACCGCCACTCCCCAATGCGGCTGGCAAAAATAACGGTGAGGCCGGCGATGATTGATTCTGTAGAACCAATAATCGCTAGGACCCAGCCATTTTGAAGCAGGCCAAGCAGGGCTCCGACAATGCCCAGGAGCGGTGAACAAGCCGCGCCTAAAAACAAACCCATTCTGGCCGGGTTGGTAAAATCCTGTATCCACGCCAAGCCTGTAATACTGCTCCCGCCGTGTTCGCGGTGCAGTTTTCCGTCCCTAATAAGGGCGGTGAGATTGCTCCGATACATAAAGAGTGATTGAATGGCCGTGGTGAGCGACAACGCCACAGCTGACACGCCGAACAAAACGCCTCCCCAAATAATTTGGCCATTCTCAATTAAACCATGCACCGAATAGGCGGCCCAGCTGGCCAGGACAAAGACCGGAATCAAAATGATTGATCGGCGCACTAATTCTTTTTTGCTAAAACCAGATCCGTGCAAAGCCGATAGCTCCGCGGCTTCGCCTAACAAATCATCAGCCGAGGCCGCGAATACTTTACCGACCCCGGCAGCAAAATGTTCTAGCACATGCGCGATGGGCCCAATGAGAAGCAGGGCTTTTATAATTGACTGCGCTATCGCCGTTCGGTGATTAGCGTTGTCGGCGCTGACTCTAAAAACCGCGTAATCTACTTGCAGGGGGTAAATAAGTTCCGAGAGTTCGGTCATGAAACGCTTTTCGGAATCAATAATGCCTCGGTTCTCTTCATCTATTAAAACTAACTGTTTAAAACGAAGCCGGTCACGCACAATACTTTCGAGAGCAGTGTCTAAATCGTGACCAGCGGCCTGGGCCGCTTGCCGGTCAGCATCTGTAACCACCGGGTAATGTTTGTCGCGCAGCAACCTAGGGAGCCAAGTGATGATGTAATTACGCTGGCTGTAGACGCTTACCGTGTGTACCGCGTCTAGAATATGCTCCGGCGTTTTTAAAATGGTGCGCACCCCAATGGCTTTTCCGGACGAAAGGATGGTGCGAATCCGAGGTATATATTCGGGATGCTTTTTAAAAATGTATTGAATTTCAATGGGCAAAAATTTTTCCCAATCGCATTCTTCGGGAATAGAAATAACATCGACACGGTAGGTGCCGATGGGAGAATTTTTGGGAGCGTGGTTTTTATTTCGATTCATACACTACCCTATAATACTGGCGTTAGAACCAATTATACCACGTTCTATTACCAAAGGGGAAGACACCGTTGTGTTTTCAAAAATTATGGAGTTGGTGATTGCAACACCATTGATTTTGCTTCCAGCCCCGATTGAAACGTAGGGGCCGACGCTGCAATTTTCTAAAACACAATTATCGCCAATTATAACTGGTCCGATGAGCTTCACATCATTACCAATGGTTATACCAGCGCCGATATGAGTTTTAGTGGAATCAAATTGCATCGTGTCCATCAACAGTTTATTGGCCAGAATTAAATCATCCGGTTTGCCGGTGTCCTTCCACCAGCCGGTAATTTCTTCATACCCTATTGTGTAACCGTTTTGTAAAAAATAATTAAAGATGCTCGGGATTTCGTACTCGCCACGGGCGGATTTCTCAATTGTTCCAAAAGCTTTAAAATAATTAGGGCTAAATAAATAAATTCCCGTAACCGCAAAATCGCTGGGTGGGTTCTCTGGTTTTTCCAAAACTTCCACGAGCTTGCCGTTTTGATTGAAATGCGGCACGCCAAACCGTTCTGGGTCCGGGACTTTAGAGAGCGCGATTAAACAATCTAAATTTTCCTCGTCAAATTTTTTAAACAGCGGTTTGAGGCTGGCTAAAATAATATTGTCGGATAAATAAAACATAAACGGATCGTTCCCTACAAATTTCTCGGCGCATTTTACCACGTGCGCGATTCCCTGCGGCCCGCCCTTCTGCACAAAAAACTGCACGCGAATTCCCCAGCGGCTCCCATCCCCAACCACTTTTTGCAATTCCGTTTCCTCCGGATTCACATTAATAAAAATATCCGTAATCCCCGCCTCCACCGCTTTTTCAATCGCGTGAAAAATCATGGGCTTGTTAGCCAATGGGATAAGGTGTTTATTGAGGTTCGTGGTAATTGGCCGCAGGCGCGTGGCGCGTCCGCCGCCAGTGAGAATGGCTTTGGTGATGGGCATAAATTATTATCACCGAATTGTCAAAAAATTCATTAATAATTGTTTACATTGTGTTTTCATTAAATTCTCATTCTCCTTAGCTTGTTTTTTTAATTCATCTTCATCAATCTCAAATCCATCATGAATCCATTCACGATCCATCTCTATTTGTTTACTAACCATTTCTGGCGTAAACTCAAAATGGAATAACATTCCGTACGCTTTATCGCCATATCGAAAAGCTTGGTGTGGGCAATCTTTGTAAGTTGCCAGCAAGGTTGCTTTTTCAGGCATATCAAAAACATCCCCATGCCATTGTAGAACTTTAACAGGATTAGTAAAACCTTTAAAAATTGGATCGTTTAGTCCTTCCTCTGTCAGTTCGACATCATAATACCCGATTTCTTTAAGCCGTTTGTTATTTACTACATTTGGGTAAACTTTTGCGCCCAAAGCATTGGCCAATAATTGTCCGCCCAAACAAAATCCTAATATAGGAATTTGCCCAAGCGCTTTTTTAATAAAAAGTAGCTCATCATTTTTAGATGGATATTTATCTTTGTCCTCATAAACTCCCATTGGGCCTCCCATTATTATTAAACCATCTACACTATCAACATCGGGAAGTTTATAAGATTTCCAGAGTTCAACAATTTCTAAGGCAACTCCGGCCTCTTGCGCAGCTTGCGTGATAAAGCCTGGTGGTTCATGAGGAACGTGCTGGAAAACCAGAAATTTCATATATTGTTGCTATAAATTATTGAGTTACCTTACCAAATAATCAGCTTTTTGACTAGGAACCAGTAGGCGGTCATTATGGGGTTGGCGAGATAGCAGGACCTGTGGATAGAAAATAACTTGACATATTATAAAAGTTTTGGTACTCTATTAATTGAGCGATAAGCCTTACATAGCAAGGGTCTACAGTGCTTCTTCACATCGTGATTAATGAGCTGTAGCGCAACAACCTGCTAGAGCACGCTCCCCCGCAAGGGGCTTTTTTGTTTTAAGACTTTTTGACTGGATTTTCTCTGTATTCTTGATCCACGATAATTTTTTCTTTAAAAATATCATACCAATCAGCTTCATTATTTTCATATTTGCGATGAACACCCCAGGCAAACATATCAGCGACCTGGAGACCGGGAATTTGTTGTGAATTTTCATGAAGTATGTCAAAGGGCGTATTTGGCTCAATTCGTCCTTGCAGTTGTTGAATTATGTATTGATTAAACTCTTGAATTTCTTTTGGACCTTTTGATTTATCAATCGTCAAAATAATTCTAGTGTGACTAGCTTCCTCAAACGGGATATGATCAAGAACGCGCCGTGTAATAAAGTTGTATATCCGGCTTTTTTCTCTGGCGAGTTGCTGATAGCTCCCCAGTTTATCCAGCGTAATGGTATAAATTTCAAATGGAATTTCACATATTTGTTTGTAAAAGTATTTTTTAACAGCGAGCGTGGTGCGTTCGCCCTTAAGCTCCTCCACTATACGACTTCGTTTGTTCCTAGAGTTCAATTTTCGGTTGAGCGTTTTTTTAATCACTTTATTAAACCGACGATTATTAGTTTGCCCACGCACAACAACAATAGTCACCGTCAAAAATTTTGACGGCGCTTTGTTCACGAAATCAAAACCAAGATCTCCGCTTTCATCTAAATATAGATACCACATAATTATAATACCTTACCAAACAATCAGATTTTTGACTAGGAACCAGTAGGCAGTCATAACTGGATTGGCGAAGTAGCGAAGAGCTGGATTATTAATCGCATCATCATCAAATTTAATAGTACTGACCGCACCCTGGAGCAGCTGTTTATCCGATACCGTGCGCGTGTGCTGCCAGTGGACGCGTTTTGCAAACCACAACGACCAGGAGCTGGGCCGGAGCCAATACCCATAGACGCGAAATTTTTCTCTCGACCAGCCTTGTGCGAGTGAAACAGAAATAAGGCCAAGCTCGACAACTACGGCAATTGGCAAGAGCAAAATAATCGTCGGTAATTTGTAATACATAAGGATTACCGCGAACCGATTGCGCTCCATTAGGTAATACTTATCTTTATTACGACTAAAACTATATTGATGATAAAAAACTGATTCCGGAACAGCCACAATGCAATAGCCTACTGATTTAAGTCGCAGTGAATATTCTAAATCTTCGTGATATAAAAATAAATCTTCATCCAGCGCGCCATATTTTTTTAAAAGATCGCTTCGCATCATGAGTGATGCGCCGCTGGCGTAGCCGATTTCTATGATCTCGAGCGTCTTCGGCTTTGTCATCCCGAGCGGAGCAGAAGCGGAGTCGAGGGATCCCTTGACCGTTGCGGCGCATGGGTCAAGGGATTTCTCCACTTCGCTACGCTTCGGTCGAAATGACAATTGAGAGACGGTCTGCCTCAAACCACCAGAATATCCAAATCCCAAATAATGAAAGGCATTGCCGGTGGTATTAACTAAATCGGTTTCCGGATACAGCATTATGAGCGATTGCGCCGCGCCAACAGTTTTGTCACTTTCCATTACTTCGACGAGCTTCTGGATTGTCCTCGGCTCCACAAATCCATCTTGATTGTGCAAATAGACATATTCGCACCCTAATTCCAAAACCTTTTTAATTCCAACATTATTGCCGCCGGCAAAGCCTAAATTTTTTTCTTGGGGGAGAATAGTTACACGAGGCAATACCCCTCTCTGTATCTCTCCCCTAACAGGGGAGAGAGTGAGCGAAGCGGCATGGCCTCTCTCGCCTCCTCCCCCATTTAGGGGGAGGACAGTGGCGGGGGTATTGTACCCTTCAACTGTTGACTTTATAAAATTTACCGATGAACCAAATTCCGAGTGCGGGTTGTCAATAATAATTAATTCTAGCCGATCGCGAGAATAATTGGAAGCTAAAATCGCTTTGAATGCACGCTCAAAATACGGCTCGGAGTGATACGAGAGATAAACGATGCCGACTTTAGGAAACTGGGCCATAGTATTTATGCGTGCCGCGCCACTTCCACATATATTTAAGCCAACTCAACAAATGCGTCCGGGCTAAATCATTCTTAACCAGCGCCTTTACCGCCCCCGATACTTTGGCTGAATCGCGCGCGTGGCGGTGCTTAATAATTATATCGTGCACGTAGTACACCGGCCAGCCGCGCTCCCACATCTGTTTGCACCAATCGCAATCCTCCAAATACATAAAATACCGTTCGTCAAACCAACCCACCGCGCTTACCACTTCACTTCGCACCAGCATCGCGGCGCCTAAGACCCAATCCACGGGCCGGGTTTCATTTTGGTCAAAATCTTTCATCAGGAGCCGGTCGGTATGTTTTTTTACCCAAGCGTATTTTTCATCCCAGTTAATTTGTTTTAGAGGTTTAATGAGAATTGACATTAAATCAAACCGGTAGCAAGCGTCCTGGCGCGTGCCGTCCATGTTAATTAGTTTGGGGCCGATGCAGCCAATTTTGGGATGGCTGTCCATAAAGTGTATCAGCCGTTCAATGGTTTTAGAATTTTCGGGGATGAGCGTGTCGCGGTTGAGCGAAAAATAATAGCGCGCGGGCGTGGCTTTAAAACCAACCACGTTGCCTTTGCCAAAACCAACGTTACTGCCGGTGTTCATATACGCCACGCCGGGGAATTTTTCTCCTAACGCTTCACGCAGGCCATCTTGATTGTTGGAATTATCCACCACGGTAATGTGAATAGCAAAACTGGAGCCGGCAATGTCCTTTATAACCGACTCTACTGCTTGCAAAATATCATCTTTGCAAAAGTAATTGAGAAATACGATGTTGATGTCTTTCATAAACAGATTTTACGGATTGTGAGACAAATTTACACAGATTATTTGACAAAAAGCATGTTTTCTGGCAACCTGAGAGTAAGAAGATAAAGGGAAGATCGCGTCGTAGGCGGGAGTTTCGCGCCACCGACGCGAGGGACTCGAGCACGGTTTCGTGTGGCGCTGCGGGGGCAAGCCCTTTCTCCCGCACGTTGCGATCGCGTCGCTCGAACGACGCGACCGTTCGGGTCCCTCCTTCCCCTCTTCTTTACTGCTCTATTCCCACCACTTCCGCATTTCTTTCCAGCTTACTTTTCTGTGGTCTGTAGTCTGTCGTCTGTAGTCTCTTAATTTTGAACGATTCTTAAACAATTCTCTCCATCCGCCAAATAACGTCCTGCGATCAAATAAAATAAAATACCCAAACTTCTTTACTTCATACCATACAATCCAGGGAAAATCAAGGATTAAGTTTTGCCAGTATTCGTTTTTGTAGAGTGTTGCCAGGTGATTTTTGTAGCTATGGTAGCGGACAAAGTCCGATTGATTTTTTTTGTTGTCTGCCGCGGCAAAATCATTTAGTTCTTTTGCGCCTATCGCTGAACGATCATGAAACGCAATTGCGTCAACTAAAACTCCCGAAGCATACCCCGCGGAGCGCAAACGAAAAGCCAGATCAACATCTTCTTTGTACGAATGATATGATTCGTCAAAAATTGTGCCGTCAGCAAACTTTACATCATCAAGAGCGTGGCGACGAAACATAACCATGGCGCCGGAAACGCCAAAGACTTCTGCACTTTCACCGTTCGATTCGATTGTCATTCTGAGCGAAGCGAAGAATCTCTGTCTCAACTCGCCAACGGACAGAGATCCTTCACTGCGTTCAGGATGACAGTAAGCGAGCCCGGCTCCCTGCTCCACCACTCTACGATTCCGAAACACTTTCAAACCGAGCGAATCAATTATATTGGTGAGTCCTTGAACCCCACCCTCTGTCCCTCCCCTAATAGGGGAGGGAGGATTGAGAGAGAAGTCCCAGCGCATGAGGCGCGGCGCTACGGCCGCGGCGGTTGGATTGACGTCAAGAAACGCCACTAATTTTTCTAAACACGTAGGCTCTATATATATGTCTTGATTCAAAATGAGCACGTACTCCCCTACTGCTTCTTTAAATGCTTGATTGTGCCCGCCCGCAAAGCCACGATTATCGGCATTAACAATCATGCGGGATGAAACCGGAAAATTTTCTAATTCTTTCTTAACGAGTGTGACCGTACCATCAGTCGAATGATTGTCAATAACTAACAATCCCCAATCGAGAAAAGTTTGCTTCCGCAAAGATCCAAAAAGATAGGGAATATATTTGGCGCCGTTGTAGGTGACGAGTTGTATAGATAGTCGCATAATAAGATTATCGGTCGCTCCCTCTCCCGTGGGGAGAGGGATAAAGGGTGAGGGCTGGGTTCGCTCGGAAACGTTTTGACCTCACCCCGCTCCGCCGCTGAAGCTCTGGAGCGCAAGCGGCCTGCCCCTCTCCTACGAGGAGAGGGTGGTTTGTGATCTCCATTTCCAAAAATATGTAAACATACTCCGAATTAATTGATATTGCTTCCAAACTATATTTCGTTTTTTAAAACTGCTACCAACTGCATCAACCGCGCTAACGATTGGTGTGTACATCACAGTGTAGCCGAGGCGTTTAGCCTCGCGGCACACATCCACATCCTCAAACCAAACAAAGTAACGCGGGTCAAAGGTATAGCCTAATTTTTGTATAAATTCACGCCGCACCAGCATGCAGGAACCACGCACAGAATCTACTGCTTGCTCTTGATTAAAATCTTTATCCCGATACAAATAGGTATTTAAAAAGCTGGGAAACAAATGCGGAAGTTTTAAAATCACCATCAATTGGTCAAACCACGTTGGGAAGCGTCGCGGCGTTGCATTGAAATTAAGTTTTCCGTATTCCGTGAGCAAGCGACACCCGGAAATACCTACTGCGGGGCGCGCTTTCATCCATTCAATCCATTTTTTAATACTCCCCTGCTCTAGCCGCATGTCGGCGTTGAGAAATAAGAAAAATTCTCCTTGCGCTATTGTAGCCGCTTGGTTGTTAGCAAAACTAAAACCTTGATTTTTCTTATTTTGAATAAGCTGGACGCTAGGAAATTTTTTTACCGTTTCAACCGTATCATCACTGGACCCATTATCCACCACAATCTGCTCAAACGAAATGCCGCCACAAGCCGAAATCACCGAGCGAATTTGCTCGGCGATATGCTTACTAGAATTCCAGGTGACGGTGATGATTGAGAGGTCCATAATCAAACTCGTTTGTAATCATCACTTAATCTTACAATGTCGTCTTCGCCAAAATAAGTTCCGGTTTGCACTTCGATGCAAATAAGATTAACACTGCCACGATTGCCCAAACGATGTTTTGTCCCAACAGGCAAATCAACACTTTCTCCGACCGTTAGATACATTTCTTCATCATCACGAGTAACTACAGCCTCTCCTTGAACGATAAGCCAATGCTCACCCCGTTTGTGGTGCGTTTGGTAGCTAAAACGTTGCCCCGGTTTAATCAAAAGTTCTTTTACTTTAAACGTTAGGGTCTCATACAAAATTTTAAACTGCCCCCAGGGACGTTGCTCCACGTAATAATTTGGTTCCATAAATGTTTGTCATCCCGAGCGTAGCCGAGGGATCTCTGTCTCACCAAATAATTGGACAGGGATTCTTCGCTTTGCTCAGAATGACAGTTATTTAATATTTTCTGAATACTTAATCATCGCGTCGCGCACTGCTTCGTGAATCGGCCGCATGGCAATTCCGAGGGCGTCTAAATTTGGTGATTGCAGAATATTGTTAGAACGCTTTTTCTTGGCGAGTCCGCTCGTCACCAGATCTTCTTCCGTGAGCCATTCGTTAGTATGGCTGGGGTCAACCAGTTCTTCGTACAAAGCAATGATTTCGCGATGCTTGATTGCGCCTGGGTTAGTAACGTGAAAAATTCCGGTAGCACGTTGCTCGAGAAGTTTGTAAAAGACCTTAATCATATCTTCAACCACTGTAGCACTATTGATCACATCGACTACTTTAGGATACCGCACGAGTTTGTCAATGAGGTTGGCTGACGACGGAATTGAGTCAATGGGCATTCTGATGCGGGCAATGCCAACGTTTGGCAAGGTTGATAGTACGAGATCGGCCGCGTATTTTGTTTTGGTGTAAACGGCCAGAGGGTTGGCTGGGTCGCTTTCCTTCCAACCTTTGGGGTCAGTGAAATAACCGTAGTAAACGCAACCAGTACCCATGTGGAGGAGATAGATATTTTTTTGCTGAACAGCCTCGGCAATTAAAATAGGCAGTACGATGTTGCCAAAAATAGTTTCCTGCTGATGTGTCTCGCACCAATCTACATTTGGTTTGCCAACTACCCCAGCGGCATTGAGCACAACATCCGGCCTGTGTTCTTCAAGAAGGGCAATGACATCTGTTACGCTCTTTATTTTTATATCGGACAAAACCGAATCTGGCCAGCTCTCGTGGCAGCGCTTTCCTATCCAACCATTGCCAATAATTAAAATTTTCATATTTAATATTGTTTTTGGGCAATTCTATCTACCACCGGCCTGCCCTGTTTAAGAGGGCGCCACCACCACTCATTTTGTTTATACCACTCCACGGTTTTGGTAAGCCACTCATCAAATGAATATTCGGGTTTCCATCCGAGCGCTTGTATTTTACTGCTATCTAAAGCGTAACGAAAATCATGGCCCAGGCGATGTTCAACATATTCAATCATAGACTTATCTTTACCGAGCTGGGCCAATATTTTTTTGGTGACGTTTAAGTTTGTTTCCTCCTGTCCGCTGACGCAGTAGGTTTCTCCAATTATTCCTTTTTCAAGTACCAATGCGATAGCACGGCAATGATCTTCCACATACAGCCAGGGGCGAATGTTTTCCCCTTTGCCCATGAGCGGCACTTTTTGATTATCAAGCAGATTAGTTATGAAACGCGGAATGAGTTTTTCTGGGTCGCACCACGGCCCAAAGTTGTTGGCGCAGTTGGTTATGGTTACGGGAAGGTTATATGTTTCGAAAAAACTCCGAACCAGCATATCGGCGCTGGCTTTGGATGCGGCATACGGCGTACGTGGGCGGTAGTTTGACTCTTCGTTAAACGGCGCGTCATTGGGACCCAAATGGCCAAACACTTCATCGGTTGAGATATGGTGGAAGCGTTGTATTTTATGTTTTAAGGCGGCATTGAGAAGAACACTCGTGCCAAGCACATTAGTTTTAACAAAAATTTCCGGGTCGATGATGGACCTATCCACGTGGCTTTCCGCGGCAAAATGAACTACCATATCAATAGCTTGTATGGCCGCGTAAACAGCCTTTTCATCGGTTACGTCTCCTTGGATAAAATGGTAGCGGGGGTTATTTTCGACGTCACGCAAACTTTCTTTGTGCCCGGCGTATGTTAGACAATCAAAATTTACCACCTCATCCGCGGGGTGATTCTTAAGCCAGTAGTGAATGAAATTGGAGCCAATAAATCCGGCGCCGCCGGTAACAAGTAATCGCATAAATTAATTTGCTTTTGCTTCTTTGCTGATGCTAATAACCACGCCCATGGCGGCCAAGGCCGCGATGAGGGCCGAACCGCCGTGGCTGATAAAAGGCAGGGGGACGCCGGTAAGCGGCAAAACTCCCACCGCCGCGCCGATATTTAAAAACGATTGCCACACAATCCACACCACAATGCCGGTTACGACCAGCTCTGCAAAGGGGCTGGGAGCGCGCTTGGCAATGCGCAGTGATCGCCAGCCAATGAGCATAATGAGCGCGATTATGGCGGTGGAAATAAGAAAACCGTTTTCTTCGGCAATAATGGCAAAAATTGAATCGGCGCTTACTTCGGGTAGGTATTGAAACTTTTGGCGCGAGTGTCCAAATCCTAGCCCCCAAAAACCTCCCGAGCCAATAGCGAGAAATGACTGGTTGACTTGATAACCCACGCCCTTTGGGTCAAGTTCTGGGTGAATAAATGTGGTGAGGCGCGCCAATCGGTACGGCGCTAACATGATTAAAAGCGAGAAAGCCACGATGCCGGCTAGCCCGAGAATAGTTAAATACAATCCAGGAACGCGCCCGACAAATAACATCACAAAAATAATTATGGCGATAATGGAGAGTGTGCCCACATCGTGCTGGGCCACAATTAAAAGGAGCGCTGGAGCAAGGGCCGCTCCAATCGGCAAAATACTTTCTTGCCATTTTGTCCAATCGTATGGACGATAGGTTAAGAGGTAGGCCAAGAGAATGACAATGCTTAATTTGGCGAATTCCGACGGCTGTAGTGAAAAACCAAAAACACCAAGCCAGCTGCGGGAGCCGTTAATGGCCAGACCGATGCCGGGAATAAAAACTATAATGAGAAGCGCCAGGGTGGTTGCGTAGAGCGGCCAGGCAAAACGCGCCCAAAGCGTTGATGGAATTTTAGCAGCTACCAGGAAAACGGCGCTGCCCGGCAACAGACCGAATAAAATTTGACGTTTGACAAAAAAATAGCTATCGTGCCACTCGGCATAGCCAACCGGCGCGCTGGCGGACATTAAAGCCGCCAAGCCGGCAATTAACAAGATTCCCAGTATGATTATAAGCGATTGATCGGCCAGGCCGCGGCGTACATTTGTGGCTACAGGCATAGGCGCGGACAATACTAACTATTTAAACGAACAATAAACATAACTTCAAACAGAATGGCTAGCTCAAACAATGCCGCCCAAAACATAATAAAACGCGCCACCACGCGCTCCGTTCCAAAAAGCCGCCAGGACGCCAACCCATTAATTAGCAGAATGAGCAGACCTGTACCGGGCAGAAATAACATTTTCCACCATTCGCCCACTAAATCCACCCCAAAAATACTGCTGTAATGCAAAAAAATTGGCTCGCTGGCAGCCGGGAGGTGCTGGAGCGCGTACCACAGGCTGATTATTAAGCAGATAGCGCCGCCCGCGATTGAGGACAAAATCCACCAGTCGCGCAAATATAGTCGAGCGTTATAAAACATACAATAAATTAACCTGCACAATCAGGGTTATTTGAATTTATTTTACCATACTTTTTTAGGCTTGACAACACTATAAGACTATGGTATTTTATAGACATACTCTATTTTTTAGTGGGTTTTTTGGTTAAATTTCTTAATTTCGAATAATTCATATGTCACATAAAAAAGCCGGTGGTTCTACCCGTCTAGGCCGCGATTCCGCTGCCCAGCGACTGGGGATAAAAAAACATGATGGTGAAACAGTTAAGCCTGGAATGATATTGGTGCGCCAGCGCGGCACGAAAATTCACCCGGGTAAAAATGTTAAACGGGCTGGAGATGACACCTTGTTAGCGCTCATCGCCGGCAAAGTTGCGTTTTCCAAACGCAAACGGCGTCGCTTTGACGGCAATTTGGCCATGACGAAGTTTGTAAGCGTGATGGCGTAGTTGCCATGATAAACAGATTATAAAACCGACCATGTTGGCCGGTTTTTTGACATTTGAAATTTGGGCTTTGATATTTTAGGATATTCCCCACTCTTTTTTTAACTCAATTATTCCGTCCTCCAATTTTATAGTTGGTTCCCAGCCAAGAAGTTCTTTAGCGCGAGAGATGTCGGCCTGGCTGTGGCGTACGTCGCCAGGACGCTCGGGAATAGTTACGGTAGCGCCGCCGATTAATGCCGCCAGTTGATTCACAGAAAATGATCGGCTGTTGCCAATGTTAATAAATTCGCCTTTACCGACCTTATGGCTTGTCATGGCAAGGATGTTGGCCCTAACCGCGTCAACCACGTGGGTATAATCGCGCTGATACAAACCGTCGCCACAGATAGTGAGCGGTTTGCCATCTGATTTTTGACGCAAAAATTTTCCAATAACTAAAGCATACGCGCCTTCCGGATCAAGATAGGGGCCGTAGATATTAAAATAACAGAGTGATACCGTCTCCAAACCATACAAAAAACTGAAGAGCCGGCAATAGTGCTGGCCGGTAAGTTTTTGCAGGGCGTATGGACTCATTGGTTCCGGCGTCATGTCCTCGGTGAGTGCCACCGCCCCTTTATTGCCGCCGTAAACCGATGATGACGTGCTAAAAACTACGCGCTTCACTCCTGCTTCGCGCGCGGCCACAAGCACATTGAGGGTGCCGGTAATATTGTGTTCGTTGGTTTCGCCTGGATGCTCCACGGAATACGGCACGCGCGGTACGGCCGCCAGATGAAACACGCCATCGATTCCGGCCATCGCCTTAGCCACGGCCGCTGAATCGCGAATATCGCCTTCCACATATTCTGCGCCACTCTGGAGACGGTTCTGAAATTTTCCGGCCGCAAAATTATCTAGGACATGAACCTGATGCCCATCTGCGATGAGTTGTTTGACAAGATTAGTACCAATAAATCCAGCGCCGCCAGTAACAAGATAATGGGACATATTCGAGGTCAAAGTTATAAAGGTGAAAGAGTTTAAAGCCGATCGCTAAACAGCAGGTGAGGCGTGGCCTTTCATGAAAGGAGCGCCGACCGCGATGATATCATACCCCAGGGCTTGAAGCTCGGCAAATTGGCCTTGCATAATGCGGCGGCCATCCATAATTAAATATGGAGGCGCGACCGTTGCTTTAATTGTTTCGCTTAAGGTTTTAAATTGTATCCAATCGGTACAAATAATGGCGGCGCTGGTACCTTGGAGCGCCTCATGCTCGCTGACGCTGTAACTGATTCTAGAATAGAGTTCATTTTTTTCCGGCCGGAAATATTTTTTGCATTCATCCATGGCCGCCGGGTCATAGACTTTAATTTCTTTCACTCCGGCACCAAGCAGCTGCTGTATGACGCCGATAGCGCCGGAATTGCGCATATCATTGGTGCCATATTTAAAGGCGAGCCCGATAATCGCCACAGATTTGTTAGCCCAATCAAACTTGGCTTCGGTTTCGGCGCGGCTAAACCAATGATCGCGCTGAAAAACGTTGGCTTCTAAGCTACTCCGGACAAGCGTGGCGTGGCTGCCGGCCTGTTCTAATTGATGCGCGAGCGACCCGGCGTCTTTAATAAAACAACTGCCGCCGGCATATAGACTGTCGTAAAGACCCCATGAGCCGATCCGCTGATCCGCCACTAAAATTTTTCGCACTTGTTCAAAACTGACGTTGGTAAAATATTCGCAGGTGCGACCTACAACATCGTATGTGGTAACGACTTTGTTAAACAAAAGAAAGTTCGCCAGGAGTTTGCCGCAGGCGGCTTCGTAAGGGTTGACTTCAATATATGGAATGCCACTTGCGTCAAAAAATCGCTGGTAGAGCCGGCGCATAATGGCAAAATCATCTGGGGTGTGGGCGCCAACGACAATGCGGTTAGGGTGGATGGAATCTTCCACGGCGCGGCCTTCCACTAAAAATTCTGGGTTAGATACGATGCCAAAATTTTTCACGCCCTGTTTTTCAAACAGCTCCTGCGTGTAGTCAATCATTCTAATTGGCACGGTGCTTTTGTTGACAATGACGATACGGCGAGATTGCGTTCCTCTTTGCCGAGCTTTGAGAGCTGGAGAAATGGTGCCAACCGCTTGCTCGTAAAAAGACAAGTCAGATTCACCTTCAGCGCCGTCTTTTTCGGGCGTGGGGAGGCACATAAAAATCGCTTCGGTTTCTTCAATAAACGGAGCGAGTTCTTGGCTGTCAACGGTGAAGGTGATTCGCTCACGATTACGGATGAGAAGCTCGGGCAAACCTTCTTCGTGAATACACGATAAAATGGCCTCGCGGTCAGTACTACCGAGTTTTTTAGCTTTGCTCTCATCAACGTCAAACACCAGCACGTTGTGCCCAGAATCAGCCGCCACCGCCGCGCTGCAGGCGCCCACAAAACCGCCGCCGATGTAGAGAATACGCATAAATTTATTTGAATTGACAAAACTAACCTGTCATTCTGAACTCCGACGTACATCGGAGTGAAAAATCTCTGTCCAACAATCACTAACAATATAACAATGTACAATTGAACGGGACAGAGATCCTTCGCTACGCTCAGGATGACATTGGCCTGCAGCTACATTAAGTATGATAATACTACAACACAAAGGTCATTTTGACAAGTCTTTTGTCTTTAAAAAAAATCCCCTCTAGAAAACCTAGAAGGGATTTTACTATTTACTATTTTATTTGTTGAGCGCGGCGCGTGTACCAACCCCCGCATAGCCAACTTGAGCTAATTTATTGGCTTTTTGGAATTTCTTGAGCGCGGCCACGGTGGTTGGCCCAAAAATTCCGTTAGCTTTAATATTTTTTGGGAAGAAACCCAATTTCTGAAGTTTGAGCTGAAGCTGCAGAACGTCGTTGCCTTTCATGCCGGCTTGGAGCAATTTTTTAAAGACAAAGCTTGGCGGTATGGCTGGAATTGCTGGCGTGGCTGGAACCGCAGGACTTAGGCTTGGAATTGCTGGCGTGGCCGGTGTCGCCGGAGTTGCTGGCGTGACTGGCGCGGAACTTCCCCCACCGCCTCCGCCGCCACCACCGCCTCCTCCTCCTCCACCACCACCACCACTTCCACCACTGCAAGTGTTAGCGGCGCCGGGCGTTACCACAATCGTAGCATCACCGGTACAACTAATGGACAGGTACGACTGGCCCGCCGAACACGAGGTGCTCATGGTGCAGTCGCTGTCGGTGGTATAGGCAAATGAACTCCGGTTATTTGAGATCATTTCTACGTTCGATCCGCTTTTCATGTCAAACGAGATGGTGTTCGTATCCACGGTGAATCCTTGCACCTTGGTTGAACTGTAGAGGACGTAGGTAAGGCTATTGCCCGGGAGTACGATCTGCGTATTCGCGCTATCGTCCGGAACCACATCATTAAAGGCGGCTAACGCGGCCAGTGGAAAGGCAAACGAGAGGAGGAGCGCCACAACACCGAGCACCCTTTGTTTTAATTTTTGTATCATAGGTGTGTGCTTTTCCTGTTAATTTAATGAAAATTATAAGCTAGGACATGCCGCCATGAGGGATGAAGTTACCCCTTTGAGCCCATTGTTGAAGACACCAATAAATATGCTATAGCAGCTTCCATCGCTGGCTTTTAGCACAATCTGACCGCCTGATGCTGTTGAAGTGGAATTGATAAAGAGAGTGCTGGAAGCGACGCTGGCATTAAATATAGTCGTAGTGGCTGAGAACACAGTGCCCGAGCTATAAACATTCGCCAAAGCCGTGCCATAAGCCCCAATTCCTCGTGTGTTATTTCCATCTGGAATTATATTACCACCCAGATTTAAGGTTGACGATACGGCAGTGGCGCCGGTAACAAGTAAACCGTTGCCAGCAGTAAACAGGCCACCGCCAACACTTGAAGATGCGTTTGATACAAAACCACCAATCAGTGACGATAATCCCGTAGCTAAGAGCGAACTGGAAGCGTTAAGCGCTCCGTTGACGTTTAGACCGCCAGCGATTGACGATGAGGCGTTGGAAATAAAGCCATTAGCCAAGATTAGACCGTTAGTAGGGCCAAAGACTGTACCGGAAACATATACATTGTTCAAAGCCAAACCAAACGCACCAACACTTCTTGTACTGTTGCCATCTGGCAATATATTTCCTCCCAACGTCAAAGTTGATGATACTGACAGGTTGCCGGCTACTTGTAAACCAGCACCTACGCTTGACGAGGCGCTTGAGATAAAGCCGCCAGTCATTGTACTTAACCCTGAAGCGGTGATGGCCGCCACCGTGGAGGCTCCAGTTACCCCAAGAGTGCCCCCTACTGATACGTTATTGCCAACCGTGGTAGCGGCTAAAGCCCCGGCAGAGGGCAATAGCGCCATCACAGTGGCAAGCACAAAGGATAGAATCCTTTTACTTTTAGACATAGTATTTTATTGACTCTTTCTGAACTTGAAAAATTTGTGGCTTGCCCCGCTGGATTGTCCTGTCGTGCTTGCGACTGGCAAAACGCGGAATATGTTGGCCGACACCTTTTTCTTATTCATTATTGAGTAATAATTAAATTAAAATACTCCTATTTTTTTAACTATTTTGCTGGTTGATTAGCGTGGGCTACATCCAAAACTTTATCAGCTACCGGATCATACAAAATTGCCCGATCCACATAGATTAAAACTTTGTCACCTTCTTTGGCAAATTGATAAAAAACCGGGTTCACTTTTCGCATTTCATCCGCCTTAACTACCGTAGCCACCTGTACATTGCCACTGGGTAAAAATATATGTTTAAAAACGGTTTGGACCAATTCGGCAATAACTGGATCCGTGGCCGATGTTACCTGCAGCTGGGCGCCTCCGCCCGCGGACTGTGTATTACCGGCTGGAGCGCTGGCCACTGACGAATTTGCCGAAACGGCTGAATTTTCGTTTTGGTTTTTGACGCCCTTATTTTTAAAATCAAGCA
>JAHFHV010000036.1 GCA_023246725.1 Candidatus Magasanikiibacteriota bacterium
TTAGAAGAATTGGATGTTCAAAATTCTGGATATGTGCCACTCCCCGAATCCGAACTTCCACTCAAACTCCCGGAAGTAAAAAAATACGAACCAACCGACACCGGTGAGAGTCCGCTCGCAGCCATGACGGACTGGGTAAAAACCACGTGCCCCAAATGTGGGGGAGAGGCCAGGCGGGAAACTGACACCATGCCCAACTGGGCCGGGTCATCTTGGTATTTCCTCCGTTACTGCGATCCGGAGAATAAAAAAGAATTTGCCAGCCCGGAAAAATTAAAATATTGGACGCCCGTGGATTGGTACAATGGCGGCATGGAACACACCGTGCTCCACCTTTTGTATTCTCGTTTTTGGAATCAATTTTTATTTGACATTGGCGTCGTGCCCACGCGCGAGCCGTATAAAAAACGTACCAGTCACGGCATGATTTTAGGTCCGGACGGAGAAAAAATGAGCAAGAGCCGCGGCAACGTCATAAACCCCGATGAAATGATAGAACAATTTGGCACGGACGCCTTCCGCGCGTATATTGGTTTTATGGGTCCATTTGATCAGGCGGTGAAGTGGGACACGAATGGGTTGGTTGGGGTGCGGCGGTTTTTGGATCGGGTTTGGAATTTACAAGAGAAGGTGGCTGTAAGCAAAACCTCTCCTCAATCCTCCCCTTTGCCAAGGGGAGGCAGAGCCAACGTTTCCCTCGCCTCCGCAGAGGAGAGGGCGCAGGGAGAGGTCTCGTCGGATCGCGCCACCTCACTCCTCCACCGCACCATCAAAAAAGTCACTGATGACGTCGAAGGAATGCGTTTTAACACCGCCATCGCCGCACTGATGGAATTGACGAATGAAATGATGAAAGAGGAAAAAATATCCAATATCCAATATCAAATTTTCATCCAACTTCTTTCCCCGTTCGCCCCTCACATCGCCGAGGAGCTGTGGGAAAAATTTGGCGACGGAACGCCGCTCGCATTTTCCACTTGGCCTAAGTTTGACGCCAGCCTGGCCAAAGAATCCATGATCACCATTGTTGTTCAAGTGAACGGCAAGGTGCGTGAGCAATTGGAGGTTTCGGCCGAAATTTCCGAAGACGAAGTAAAGCAACTCGCTCTTGCTTCTGAAAAAATCCAAAAATGGCTCAACGGCAAACCGCCAAAGAAAATAATTTATGTGAAGGGGAAGTTAGTCTCTGTTGTGATTTAAACAGATTTTACCAGATTTAGACAGATTAAATTTCAACCAACCAAATCTGTCTAAATTTTTTCTCAATCAGTCTAAATCCGTTTCGTATGTTTAAGGAGGAGGAAGCGACTAAACAAATCATCGGAATAGCGATGGAAATCCACAGGCAATTAGGGCCAGGTTTTAAGGAACGTGTTTACCATAATGCCATGTTGGCATTATTACAGAAGCAGAAATGCGAAGTAGAATCAGAAAAAGTTTTTAAAGTATATCTTGAAAATACAAAAATTGGAGATTTTAGAGTTGACCTGCTAGTATTTAGTAAGATTATTGTGGAAATTAAAGCGATCGACGGATTCCTGCCGCAGGTATTTAGAACACAACTCGTTTCCTATTTAAAGGCGTCTGGCCTTGAGGTTGGCTTGCTCTTAAATTTTGGTAATCCAAGTTTAGAATTCAAACGCATCGCTCACTATCAACAATCTGTCTAAATCCTCACTTAATCCGTTTAAATCTCACATATGAAGATAACCAAATTCAGCCATTCCTGTTTACTCATCGAGGAGGGAAGTGCGCGGATTTTAATTGACCCTGGCTCCTGGGGCAACCCGCCAGAGGGGCTAGATCGTCTGGACGCGATTTTTATCACGCACGAACATCACGACCACTATTTTCCAAACCACCTGCGAAGATTATTGGTTGTAAACCCAGCTGTTAAAATATACGGCAATGCCAGCATTGTTGAGCTCGCTAAGAAAGAAAACATAACAGTAGAGCTGTTGGGCCACCAGCAGGAAGTGTTTGTTAAAGGAGTAAAAGTAAGCGGCTGGGGAGAGTGGCACGCTAAAATTTTAGAGACAATGCCGATTGTTCGGAACACGGGCTATTTTGTTGCCGACCGCCTTTTCTATCCGGGCGATGTTCTGAACATTCCAGACAAGCCAGTGGAAATTTTGGCGTACCCCGCTATTGCCCCGTGGATGAACATTTCTGATTCGCTTAATTATGGCCAAGCCATTAAACCAAAAGTGGCTTTTCCCGTCCACGACGCTTTTCTCAAGATTCCAGGGCCATATTATATGTTGCCAGAGAAAATTTTTAGTGAAGTCGGAATTAAATGGGTAGTAATTGAAGACGGAAAAAGTATTGAAGTGTAGTTGTCATTGCGAGGAGCGTAGCGACGCGGCAATCTCTCGGCTCTCACTACCAAACCATGGGATTGCTTCGCTACGCTCGCAATGACACTATCATATGCAGGAAAGGGTTTTAAAAATTATCACCTCAAAAAGCAAAACGTTCCTCGCGTTTTGTTTTTGTTTTATCGTCGGGGCAGGCGTCGCGTCTTTGTTTGATTGGACAGCGGTAAAAACCCCCGCCTCCGTCCTCCCCCTTATAGGGGGAGGGAACCCTACGACGATGGCGGCGGATCTCTCCCCAACAAGGGGAGAGACAGAGAGAGGGGTTTCGTTCGTTTCGTCAATATCTCTTTATCTCTACATCTCACTATTTTTAATTTCATTTATCGTCATCATTTTTTGGAATAAAAAAATTGTTCGTTTTTTTGTTCTTTGCTCTTTGTTCCTTACGTTCGGCGTCTGGCGCTTCTCCCTCACCATCCCCAATTGCAACGACCCAAGTATCGCTTGCGCCTACAACAATCGCAAAATAGAGTTTACCGGCGTCGTGAGCGCGGATCCGGACATCCGCATCGACCAAGCGCGGTATACGATTGCGACCAAAGAGGTTGTTGGAGGTTCTGTCATTCCGACGACGAAGGAGGAATCTCTGTCGCAAACACAAAATGGACAGAGATCCTTCGCTCCGCTCAGGATGACAACGCCAGTGCGCGGTAAAGTACTCATCACCACGCGCTTGTATCCGCAGTATAAATACGGCGACAGGCTCGCGGTAACCTGCAAGCTCCAAGCGCCGAATAATAAAGATGATAGTACTTTTAGGTATGATAAATATTTAGCGCGGCATGGAATTTGGAGTGTGTGTTCGTTCCCTCGCTCAATTGTCATTCTGAACGAAGCGCAGCGCAGTGAAGAATCTCTGTCCCAATCACTAAACGGACAGAGATCCTTCGCTATCGCTCAGGATGACAGTTGGCATGTTGGGCGCAAAGTAATGCAAAAAATTCTTCAATTCAAATTCCAAGTCCAAAACCAAATCAACCGTCTGTGGAGTGAGCCCGAGAGCAGTCTTATGGCCGGGCTACTTTATGGCAGTCGATCCGGTTTGCCGCCGAGCATTATTGATGATTTTAATAAAACGGGGTTGTCGCATATCGTGGCTGTGTCCGGGTTCAACGTCACCATCATCGCAACTGTGCTTATGTCTCTACTCATCTCGCTCGGTCTCTGGCGGCGGCAAGCGTTAGGCGTGGTGCTCGCGGGAATAATTTTTTTCGTCATCTTTACCGGTCTTTCGGCTTCGGCCGTGCGCGCTGGGGTGATGGCGGGCGTTGTTATTCTCGGACAGTACTTGGGTAGGTTATCGCGCATGGGCACGGTCCTCATGTTCACCGCGGCGGTGATGGTCTTCGCCAATCCGTATGTGCTCATGTGGGACGCCGGGTTTCAATTGTCTTTTTTGGCGACGTTGGGGTTGGTATATATTTCACCGATTCTCAATTTTGTCATTCCGAGCGAGCCTCGAGCGAAGTCGAGAGGCGACGAGAAATCTTTGTCAGGCCACAATAACAATGGAACAATGAAACAATTGAACAATGGATTGAGCCAGAGATCCTTCGCTCCGCTCAGGATGACAGTAAAAAAAATTGTAACTTGGGTCCGCGAACCCCTCATCTCCACCCTCTCGGCAATCATCGCCACTCTCCCCCTCATCCTCTACCAATTCGGCCGCCTCTCCCTTGTTGCGCCGCTCGTTAACGTGCTCATTTTGTGGATTGTGCCGTGGCTGATGTTATTTGGCTTCATCGCGCTGGTCACCAGTTTTATTTTGTTTCCCCTCGGCCACGTGGTTGCGTCTGTTGCTCACGTCGGCCTCGCGTATGTTATAATGGTCATACAGTGGTTCGGGAATCAATCGTGGTCGGCGGCTCAAATTCAGTTGCCGTGGTGGGGGATGGTGGTGATGTATGCGGCCTTATTTTGGATCATTTATAAAGCCGCTCACTCTCGAGGTTCCCCTCTCCTCAAGGAGAGGGACGGAGGGTGAGGTCCCGTTCGCAATCACGTATGCTCCATTTCCAACCCCGCACCAATCGCGCTGACGCAAAAACATCTCGCCGCACGCTCCGTCAAAATGCCACGGCGGCAGAAGAAATTCTGTGGCGTTTTATTCGGAATGGTCAGCTTGGATATAAATTTCGTCGGCAATTCGACATCAAATCATTTATTGCGGATTTTTATTGTCATGAATTAAAATTAGTTATTGAGCTGGATGGTTGGACGCACGAGAGTGATAAAATCAAACAACGCGACGCACTTAAGCAACGTGTGTTGGAGAATATGGGGACTAAAGTAATCCGGTTTACTAATGAACAAATCTATGGTGATATTGAAAAAGTTTTGAATGACATTAGCACTATTTGCAAAGAGCGTGCCAAGGAATTACAAATTATCGAGTAACTAACGCTTTGACCTCACCCCGCGCCCCTCTCCTTGAGGAGAGGGAGCAATTGGCCCGCTGGCCGCTCGCAATTCCCCTCCCCCTAGGGAGAGGGGCGGAGGGTGAGGGCAATCACAACAATTATGAAAAAGAAAATCAAAGTATTAAACTCGGAAGACGGCTATAATGTAGTCGCCGATTTGTACGATGAAAATGAAAATTATTTAAATAGTTTTGAACAAGGGGAGCTTGTTCCGCTACTGGGCGCTATAGCCAATAAAAAAATTTTGGATGTGGGAGCGGGAACCGGGCGTCTCACGACGACGCTAGTGAACCGCGAGGCAATCGTCACAGCGCTGGATGCGTCGGAGAAAATGCTAAAAATATTGCGGTCGAAGTGTAGTGACAGGTCGCGACCCGTCACTATGGTCGTTGGTGACGCGGAAAATCTGCCGTTTGATAACGATACGTTTGATACGGTGACCGCGGCTTTTCTCATCGTTCACCTCAAAGACCCCGCGCGTTTTTTTGACGAAGCCTACCGCGTACTTAAAGACGGCGGATTGTTCGTTGTTACTAACATTAATCAAAAAGATCCGCCGCCTGTAAAAACCAAAGAAGGACAAGTTATTATTGAGTCATTTTATCACCGCCCGGAAAAAATTCGCGAGATATTAGAATCCCTGGCGTTTGGAATTAAAGAAGAAGTTTTTATTTATGAGGGAAGAGATGCGAGCCCTGTACCGTCCGCCCAGGGCGGACTGGTACCAGGGTGGATCAATCAAATTATTGTGGTTAAAAAATAGTCAACGGTTCCCCTCTCCTTGAGGAGAGGGGCAGGGGGTGAGGTCAAAATGTTTCCTCGTGAGTGAGCCCTCACCCTCTATCCCTCTCCCTAGGGAGAGGGAAGTACGCGATAACAAAAACAGCCTTATAAAAAGCTGCTTTAGTAGGGGCCGCGGTAGATTGCTGACACCCCACCAGGCCGCGGCGGTCCTGTGTAGAGTGTTCTGTTCCGTTGTTACCCTCCTTCTCTTCTCCGCACGGCGGAGATCAGTGGGTGGGGGTGGCTCGGTTTATCCGAACCTGCGCGTCCTGGCGCGGTCGCCCGCTCTGGCGCTCCGGAGCCAGTGCCTTCTTGCCTCGGGCCGTTGACTGCGTGTTGCGGCGGCTGCCCTGGGGGTAGGTTCTGTTGAGCCTCCGTAGCATTCTCACCTCCGCATCCGCGCGGCGTTCCGGGTAGCCGTCCACACCGAAGACGGACCCGCCCAGAACCGCCCCGGCGGCGATGGAGTCTTCCTCGAGCCATGTGAGGCCAGGGTCGCTCATGACGCCGATGCGCCTAAGCAGCTTCTTGCGATGCTCTCCCAGGGCCCGAGCCAGAGCGAAATACTCATCCAGGAGCTCCTTGTTGCCTTTCTCTTTCTCGTCCATGGTCTCTCTCCTCTACCCGCGGAAGCGCAGGTCGTTGACGGGGGAATGGTGCGCGAACCGGCGAACGGCCGCCACGTCGCGCCGACCCTTCTCCAGCGCCTCGCGGATCTCATCCTGCGTGAGGATGGGGATCCTCGCGAGCTGCTCGGCGGTTAGGGTCTTGCCCGAAGGCGGGCACGGCGGCAGTTCGTCAAAGTCTTCTTCCACGGTTCACCTCCTACTATGTTTATACATCTTAATCTAATAGCTTGTCAATGAAAAAATTTTCTCTTATCATTTTTATTTGTTTATTAATCATAGGCGCGCTCTTGCTGTATGTTTACATTGATTCCCGCCGCCCCAAACAGTTTGAAGTGGATTTTTTAGATATTGGGCAAGGGGATAGCGCGCTGATTAAATTCTCAAATGGCCAAAAAATGCTGGTGGACTGCGGACCAAGCCGAATTGTGATTAGTGCCCTGGGACGCCATCTGCCGTTTTATGACAAAACCATTGACTACGTGTTGGCCACGCACCCAGATTTAGACCACTACGGCGGCTGTGTTGATGTGTTGCAACGCTACGACGTTAAAAATATTATTGTGAATGGTAAAGAGAAAAAGTACGATCCGTATTGGCAAGAGTGGAACAAGGTGATGCGCGCCGAACCCGGCGCGAACATTATTACCATGGCCAGTCCAACTGTGTGGACAGTCGCGAGCGATACTTTGCAATTTATGTCGCCCGACCCGGCGCTCAACCTCAATGTGGCCGCGGCCGATAGTAATAATTATTCAATTGTTTTTAAACTCACGCACGGCGCGGAAACTTTTTTGTTTACCGGCGACATGGAAGTGCCGCTGGAGAACGCGTTAATGGAGAAGTATTGTGTGACGTCGACCAGCGAGACCTCTCCTCCCGTCCTCCCCTTTGCAAAGGGGAGGAAGAATCGCGATCCTCTCCTTCGCAAAGGAGAGGGCAGGGAGAGGTCTCGCTCGTTCACTTGTCCCACTCTCCGCACCGACGTTCTCAAAGTCGGGCACCATGGCAGTGACACGGGTAGTAGTGAAAAATTTTTAAGTGTTGTTAAACCGAGTACCGCCGTCATCTCGGTTGGCGGGCATAATCGCTATGGCCATCCCTCCCTCCGCGCTATTCGTCACTTAGAGCGGGCCGGGGCTACCATATTGCGTACGGACGAGAAAGGGGATATAGTAGTAAAGTGAAAGAACTCATTCAGGGTTTCGTCAATTGTCATTCTGACCCCGCATGTGCGGGGGAAGAATCTCTGTCCAATCACCAAACGGACAAATCCGACAGAGATCTTTCGCTTCGCTCAAGATGACAAAAACGAACCGGGCCATTCGCAAAAATTTATGAAGTATATTATTGGAATAATTTTGGCTGTCGTCGTGATGTTGCCTTTATCCGCTCATGCCGCAGAAGTTTTAGACTCCGATCACGATGGTCTCTCCGATGCCTTAGAAATTTCTCTGGGGACCAACATTGCTAAAATTGATTCCGATGGGGACGGTTTTACTGACGACGAAGAAGTAGCTAATGGATTCAACCCGCTGAAAGGCTACAGAGATCGTTCGCTCGCGCGTCGCGTAGAAGTAGACCGCACCACCCAGAAGCTGACGTATTTTTTAAACAATGTGCCCGTTCGCACCATTCCCGTCTCTACCGGAGTGTTAGGGCGTGAAACGCCGGTGGGCGAATTTACGATTATGTTTAAAAAACCATTTGTGCATTACATAGGGCTGGATTACGACTTTCCCAATACTAAATGGAATTTAGAATTTAAAAATCATTATTATCTCCACGGCGCCTATTGGCACAAACAATTTGGCATCCGTCCCATGAGTCATGGGTGCGTTAACATTAGCTACGCCGACGCCGAAAAACTTTATAAATTTTTGGACGTGGGCGACAGCGTCAAAATTATGGGTCAAACGCCACGCGGTAAAATACAAATCGCGGCGGCCCCAAACCCTTGACAAAAAAATTAAAGGGTGATACTATATATTTGATATTGAGCACTTTACAAAAAGTGCTCTTTTTTAATCAATGCGAGACAAGATTAACGGAATGTGGTACAATTATCTTTGGTATCGTTTTACGTGTATCGTGTATCGTGTTATCTAACAAAATATGTCCGAAATAACCAAAGCCATTCAAGCTCTGTGCGATGAAAAAAATTTATCGTACGATGCCGTGATGGAAACCATTGAAGCCGCGCTGGCGGCCGCCTACCGCAAGGATTTTGGCAACAAACAGCAAAATATCAAGGTCAAATTCGATCCCGAAACCGCTGATATGAAAGCCTGGGATGTGAAAACAGTAGTGGAAGATATTGATGCGGACGTTTTGGAAAAAGCTCAGGAAGAATTATCCGCACGTCGTGAAAAGGCTCGTGAAGAAAACCGTGAACTCACTGAAGAGGAAACGGCTGATTTGCCGCGCTTTAACCCGAAGCTCGAGATGATGAAAACGGCTGCTAAAGAAATTCAAAAGTCCGCCAAAGGTGGATCCGCCTCTGGCGGAAAAGTCAAAGTTGGTGATGTACTGGAAATTCCTTTGGAAATCACGCACGAATTTGGCCGGATGGCTGCGCAAACTGCCAAGCAAGTTATTATCCAAAAAATTCGTGAAGCCGAACGCACTATGGTGTTTGGTGATTTTAAAACTCAGGAGGGGCAGGTTATTACCGGCACCATTCAGCGCGTGGAAGGCCGCAAAGTGCTTATCGACCTCGGAAAAATTACGGGCCTTGTTCCATCCGACCAGCAAATTTTTAACGAGCCTTACCGCCCGGGCGCCCGCATGAAATTTTATGTGGTATCGGTAGAAATGACCCAGCGCGGCCCGGAAATTATTTTATCGCGCGCCCATGTTAACATGGTTAAAGCGATTTTTGCCGAGGAAATCCCCGAAGTGGCGGCGGGGCGTATTGATATTAAAGGCATTGCCCGGGACGCGGGCTTCCGCTCTAAAGTCGCTGTGGCGACCACGGATGAATCCATTGACCCGATTGGCTCGTGCATTGGCCAGCGCGGCAGCCGCATTACCACCATTATTGCCGAACTAGGCGGTGAAAAAATTGATATTATTCAACATAGCGATGAACCGCGCGAATACATCACCAAAGCGTTGTCGCCCGCCAAAGTTTTATCGGTAGAACTGAATGAAGCCGAAAAAACTGCCAAGGTCACGGTCGCGCCCGAACAATATTCGCTGGCCATTGGCCGCGGCGGCCAAAATGTCCGGCTTGCTTCCGAGCTCACGGGCTGGAAATTAAATGTTGTTCAGCCCGCTGAGGTCTCCGACCAGGCCACGGAAGGCGCGGCGTCGGTCGCAGAGCCAGAAGTCACCGCTCCGTCAGAAGCATCTCAAGCAACAGAAGAAACGCCAATCACTTAAGTTTAATTAAATTATGTCCGCCCTCTTCCACACCATCCTCTACCAGCCAATTTTCAATCTATTCATATTCCTCTACAACGTCGTTCCTGGGCATGATGTCGGCATTGTTATTTTAATAGTTACGGTTTTGGTTCGCCTCGCGCTCTACCCTTTAACCACCTCGTCCATTAAAGCGCAAAAATCCATGTCCGAACTGCAGCCAAAATTGGAAGCGTTAAAAAAACAATATCCGGATGACAAGCAAAAACAGGCGCAAGCCACCATGGAACTTTACAAAACTCACAAAATCAATCCGCTGTCGTCGTGCCTGCCCATGCTTATTCAACTCCCCATTCTCCTCGCGCTCTTTTGGGTAATGCGGGATAGTTTGGAATCGCACAATATCGCGCAAAATTTGTATCCGTTTGTAGTTAACCCCGGCACAATCAATCCGCTCTCCTTAGGTTTTATTAACCTCGCTGCGCCCAGCGTAGTTCTCGCCGTTTTGGCTGGCCTGGCCCAGTTTTTGCAGGCCAAAACCATGACCACCAAACAGCCGCCCAAAGCGGCCGGCGAAAGCGGCAAAGACGAAGGCATGGCCGCCATGATGAATAAGCAAATGCTCTATATGATGCCGGTTCTGACGGTGGTGATTGGTATCAAATTTCCCGCCGGCCTCACGCTGTATTGGTTTTTAAGCACCGTCCTCATGGTGCTTCAGCAAATGATTATTACCAAGAAGTCGCCGTTTTCTAATCCGCCACCTGCCGCGGGAGAGAATGTAATTGAAGGAACGATAGTTAAGTAAGAGAAATTAAGAAACTAGGCAAACCAATTGTCATTCCGAGCGAGGCCTCAAGGCCGACGAGGAATCTCTGTCTCAATCGCCAAACGACGGACAGAGATCCTTCACTGCGTTCAGGATGACAAAACGCACGTTTCATAATTTTAGCCGTTATGTTCATCAATCTCAAAACCATTCTCAAACTTCCCGTCTACACCCAATCGGGCGCGCATTTGGGCCGGGTGCGCGATGCCGAGCTGGATGTTGAGTCGCACCACGTTCGTCACTATATGGTGTCACAAGGATTGCTACAAAAAGATGATTACAGCATTACCCCGGCGCAAGTCAAAGCCATCACCAGCGAAAAAATGATTGTAGAAGATTCGGTCAGCAAGATTGCCGTTGCGACTAAGTCAAAAAATATTTCGGGAGCGCCAGCCCTAGGCAGTGTCTCGGCCAGAATTCAGGAATAATAAAAGCCCGCTCAGGCGCATGCGCGTTGAGCGGGCTTTTTTTTATTTTATTCTTCCAGTATACTGGTAATGTCCTTTCAAAATCTCCGGTTCCCAGAAATTTAGTCAAGGACT
>JAHFHV010000055.1 GCA_023246725.1 Candidatus Magasanikiibacteriota bacterium
TTAAACAATGTCTCTCTGTGAGCGGCGTGGGGCCGCGCACCGCACTCCATTTGCTCGCGCTTGGAAGTGTGGAAGAAATTACGATTGCCATTGGCCGGGGTGATGTGGATTATCTCACCAAAGTGAGTGGCATTGGCAAAAAAACGGCCGAGCGGGTCGTCGTCGAACTCAAGAGCAAGGTCGCCAAAGGTATAAAAGATGCCGGCGGGCCAGTTGTCACGGACGCCCTAAGTGACGTGATTGATGCGCTTGTTACCCTTGGCTACTCGGTACTTCAGGCGCGCGAAGTAGTGAAGAAGTTAGATAGTAATGGGAAGAATAGCGAGCAGCTGCTGCGAGAAGCGTTGCGGAGTATAAAATAATAGTAGAGTGGCCGGCCTCCCCCTCTGGTGTTTATCAGAAGGGGAGGCCGCGCCTAAGCCGCGCTGTCTTCGGCTAGAATTTCACTGGCGCGAAACACCGATACTACGGCGTATCCGGCAGCTTCCAGCTTGCCTCGCCCACCGGCTTCGCGGTCCACCAGTACCGCCACACCCAAGACCGCCGCGCCCACTGCCTGGACGCGTTCGATGGCTCGCTCGATGCTCGCTCCGCTCGTCAGGACGTCATCCACAATGACGACCTTGTCTCCAGGGTTAAGGTCGCCGTCAAGGGCCTGATTTAGCCCGTGAGTCTTGGGACTCTGGCGCACGGAGAACGTGCGCACCGGATGCGCCGAGAACGGTCCGCAATACGCCATGACGGCGAAGGCCATGGGGTCGGCGCCGCGCTCCAGGCCTCCCACCGCCACCGGCTCCCAACGGTTAAAGATCTCGATGGCCAGGAGCGAACCGATGAGCTGGAACCCCACGGGGTAGCGCGCCACCATTTGGCAGTTGATGTGGTAGGTGGACGAAGCGCCGCTAGAGATAACCACCGGAGCGCGCCTGAGCGCCTTTTCGCGCAGCATTTGCAAAAGACGTCCGCGGCTGCCGTTGTTAGGACTCATGGGTTTTTCCTTTCTGTCCGCCGGGCGGATTGGCGTGGTTGATAAAAAGAACAAAAAAATAGCCACCCTCGTCGGGTGGCCGCTAAAAAGCTCCTAAATTAGTTGTGTCGGGATTGAAATGCATATTAGGACGTAGTCTATCAAAGACACTAAAATAGGTCAATGGGTTCTCCACAACCCCAACTTGCAATCAAGAGAGAGAGAGAGTAATATAAGATTTATACAAAATGGTTCCACTCATTCATAATTTAACCAATATGTCTGAAAGAATATCCGAAAGAATAAATGACCCGGCCGAAGCAGAGGCCACTGCTTACGGGGAGAGACAAGTTCGTGATTCAATCTATAACTTAAAAAATAAAGGTTTACTTTCTCCGGATGACGAGAAAGCTTTAATTAGATTTGCTGCAGAAGACGGTTTAAGCGCTAGAAGAGAGTATCTAAGTGGGCTTCCATTTGAAGAAAAATTAAGAAGAGACCCCATTACTCGAGCATTATTAAGAATTGATGAAACTAAATTTCCAAGGCGCAAACAATACATCGACGAATGTGTAAAAATTGATCCATCCTATGACCCGCGATTTCTGGTAGTAACAGCAAGAGATTGTGCAACCCATCTGGAACCAGTAAATTTTAAAATTATGTATCATAATCTCGAATTTTGGGATGGTAGTTGGCATATCGGGGGCATAGATAGAAATATGTTGTACTGGTTCGTCGTGAAATACCTTGATCCTAAAAGCGAACATCATTTTTCCGATCAGGAAATACAGATTTTAAAAGAAGAAGGCGTGCCAGTAGATGATTTAATAAAGCAGGCACAGGAGTTGGACCCCGATGAAAAATGGTTTAAAAGGCAAGAGTTTGAAAAACAAGAATGGACGAAAAAAATATGGAAAAACAAATCATCACATGAACCACGTAGGGAAAAAGAGGGTTATAAAAATTGGCACCTTACCGAAACCGAAACAGGCGCGTGGAGTACGGGAGTAGCTGATAGCGAGCCAGGTCATAATCCAGCCAACCAAGAGGAAGGAACGGCCGAGAGTTGGGTCGCGCCTGGAGATTTTGTTGAGGAGCACGTAAAGAAAAATAATGATGGACAGTTTACCGATCAAGCAGTGCGCGAGGCGTTAAGAGCGTGGGCGAGAGAACAAAAATAAAAATTTATCAACAAAATAAAAATCCGAGCATCTTATTCGCTCGGATTTTTTAATCTCACAATTTTTAGTCTTTTCCGCCCGAGGCCGATCCGCCTTTGGCGGACAATCCTTCCCGTAGCAACTTCTCCACCACCACTGGGTCGGCGCTGCCCTCGCTCGCCTTCATAGCCATCCCAATTAAAAATTTAATCAAAGGCTCTTTGCCAGCTTTAAACTGCGCCACTTGCTCGGGGTAGCTTTTGATCACCTCGTCCACTATCGCGCCAATTTTACCAACATCACTCACTTGTCCGTATCCTTTTTCTTCCATAATATGCGTGGGATCCATATCAACACCAGAGTCCAGCATCTCTCCTAGAATTTTTTGGGCGTTGGTTGAATTTACCCGATTAGCATAGATGAGCGCCACCAGCTCGGCAAAATTCTCCGGTTTGATTTTTAAAATTCTAATATCAATCGTGCGCTCCTTTAAAGCGCCCATCAGTTTCGTCGTTAGCCACCCACCAGTGAGCCGAGCTAAATCTTGGGCGGGTTTACAGATGGGCGAGCGGGCCCTCACCCTCTGTCCCTCTCCCCAGGGGAGAGGGGACGCGATGACACAGTCGTGTGTCTCCGGAAGAGAATGAAGCCAGTCCGTAAGTTCGGTCATTACTTCTTCGGCGTATTCACTCCAATTTTTATCGGCCGTGAGCAAATAAGCATCGGCGTAGGAAAAACCAAACTCTTTGTGAAAACGAGTTCGCCTAGCTTGGGGAAGTTCGGGAAGTGTCATG
>JAHFHV010000037.1 GCA_023246725.1 Candidatus Magasanikiibacteriota bacterium
ATGGTAAAAATTTGACCATCAAACAAAAAGAGCGGATGACTAATCTCTATATTTCTAATGAGCGGTTAATTAATTTGGTCAACGATCTTTTAAATGTGGCCCACATTGAGGCCGGCAAAAAAACGCCGGTTAAACAGCCGACTAAGCTTGATGATTTGATTGGAGTTTCAATTAAGCTATTAGAACCAGAAGCAGAGAGGCGAAAACAAACCATTACTCTAAAAACTTCTGCCACCATTCACGAAGCCGCGCTTGATCCAAAGATTATTGGTGAAGCCATTAATAATTTTTTGAGTAACGCCGTTGCCTACGCTCCCGAGAGTTCCACGATTCGTATTGCCATTAATAAAGTTGACAAAAATTACCAAGTGGCGTTTAATAATCCTGGGCTTATGATTTCCGCGCCCGAACGCGATAAAATTTTTACCAAGTTTTATAGAGCGCCCGAAGCCCAGAAAATAAGGCCGGAAGGCAGTGGTTTGGGACTGTTTATTGCCAAATCTGCCGTTGAGTCCCATGGCGGTAAAGTGTGGTTTGAGTCTTCCGCCAAGGCGGGGACAACATTTTACTTTACGGTGCCGATGTGATAGTATTATTTTAATTCAATCCTTAAGTATCTAGCATTTACAATCTACGCGTATGAAGATTCTTTTAGTCGAAGACGAAGAAATTTTAGCCGATGTCATGCAGGAAAAATTAGTGGAGGCAAAGTTTACTGTGGATTTGGCAACGGACGGAGAAATGGCCTTACAAAAGGCGGCACATAGCCACCCGGATTTAATTATGCTTGATTTGCTTTTGCCAAAAAAAGACGGGTTTGAAGTTTTAAGAGAACTTAAGGCTGATGCGAAACTTAAAAATATTCCCGTGGTAGTATTATCTAATTTAGGGCAAGACGAGGAAATTAAAAAAGCTCTTCAGCTCGGCGCTGTGGATTATATGGTAAAAACCCAGCATCCTATTAACGAAGTTATAGAAAAGGTAAAGGCTCTTATACTTAAGGGAAAATAAAGCGCCAGCAAAAACGCATGCCCTTTACCGTTTACATTCTAAAATGCGCGGACAAGACATTGTATACCGGCTGTACGAATAATCTTGTTAAACGATTGCGTGAACACAACTCGTCCAAAGCTGGGGCCAAGTATACACGCGCGCGGCGGCCGGTGAAGTTGGTTCATTTGGAAAAATTCCGCACGCTCAAAGCAGGTCGGCGGCGGGAGGCAGAGATTAAGCGGCTGACGAGGAAGCAAAAGTTGCAGTTAATAAAAAAACATTCTTAAAATGGGTGTTTTTGTTTTATTGTCATTTCGACCGGAGTCCCGCACAATGCGGGATGAAGTGGAGAAATCTCGTTGTGACGATTGCGAGATTCCTCGACTACGCTCGGAATGACAATTGATTGAGACAGAGATTCCCTCCTCGGAGGATCTTCGACCTCGTCGGCCGCGAGGCCTCGCTCGGAATGACAGTTAAAGTGAACCCAGGTCGAGGGTTTGGTCGATGGTCATTTGTTCCACAAACTCATAGGCGTGGCTGACTAAGATGACCGCGCCTTCAAATTCGTCCAGCGCTTTGGCGATAATGGGCAAGTGGCGGAAGTTAATGTGGTTGGTCGGTTCGTCCATAATAAGGAGTCCGGGTTTTTGCAGTACAAAGCGCGCGTAGCACAGGAGCCCTTTTTGCCCTTCGGAAAGCGCGCCCACTTTATTTTTTAAAATCTGGGATGAGAGTAAAAATTGCGCGCCGGTGGCGTAAATTTCCTGGTTAAATGGATTGTCCATCATTTCTTCCAGCGCTTGGTAGGCGGTTTTATCAAAATCCAGCCCGGAAAAATCTTGGCGATAGTACCCAACCCGAACATCCTTCTCAATCGTCGCGCCCTCTTCGGTGCCGGCGGCTAAGGCCGCTAAAAACGTGCTTTTGCCAATGCCATTGGGGCCCTTAACCAGGAGCCGTTGTTTTTTGCGTAGGTCAATGGGGGAGGAGAGAATTTTCCGCACCGGTTCGTGGTCAATCATCACGCTGAGCGAGCGAATTTCCACAATCGGCCCCACGGTTTCGGTAAACGCGGGAATAGTAAATTCGTTAATGGTTTTATCTTCTTGCCTTTCGTCCACCATAGTATCTTCGGCTTCGGCCACTTGTTCTTTTAATTTGCTGGCCAGTTTACGCATCTTGCCGCCTTTGTGCGCGAAAAAGTTTACTTTATCTTTTTTATCCTGAATGCTTTTTTTAAGCTGGGCGTTTTTAGCGCGCTCGCGTTCCATCTGGGCTTCAATTTGGCCTAACACTTCATAATAGTCGCCCACGTACTGTTCCACTTTATGCGTGTAGGAATCTAAATATAACACGCCGTGCGTAAAGGCATTCAAAAAGTTCGCGTCGTGAGAAATAACTAAGCAGGTTTTGGGGTAGTCCATTAAAAACCTTGTGAGATGTTCAATACCATTCGCGTCAAGGTTGTTCGTTGGCTCATCCAACAGTAAAATATCTGGTTTTTGAATAAGCGCAAATGCTAGGAGAAGACGCGCCTGCTGGCCGCCAGAAAAAGCTTTAATTTTTTTATCTAACGGCGCTTTCAGATTCACTACGGCCAGCACATCGCCAATTAGTTTGCCCAGGTTGTAGGTTTTTTTGGTAAACGCTTCGGCAAAAAATTCTTCCACGGTTTTGTCCAGTTTTTCGCGGTGCATTACCTGGGTGGCAATGGCTATCGATGCGTTTCGGGTTACACTTAGTGTACCGCTCTCGGGTTGTAATTCTTGGGTAATGAGTTTAAAAATGGTGCTTTTGCCGGCGCCGTTTTGCCCCATAATGGTGATTTTGGCGTTTTCACGGACGCTAAAATTAGCCTCATCCAGAATGGGTTTATCGTGGACGTGGCTAAAACTTACTTCATCGAAGCGAATAATGACGTCGCCGTGGTTCATAGGGGTTGATTTTAGCAAAAAAGAGCAGAAAAGTCCAGCGTGGTTTGCCGAGAAGACTTTTTTATGGTAGTATTTATAGGTTATCTTTCACTTGTCATTCCGACCGGAGTCCCGCATCTGCGGGACGAAGCGGAGGAATCTTGCCAACGACGAACTAGATTTCTCGACTACGCTCGAAATGACAACCAAACTAAATGAAAAAAATACCAACTGAAATTTTAATGGTTCTTGGGGTGCTTTGTATCTTGATTGGTTTAGTAGTGGTATATTTTTCCACTCCGCGCCAACTGGCTCCAGTGAACTCTCAAACAGCCGTTCCAGAAGGCTGGCAAGCGTATAGCGTTAAAGGGTTGTATTTTAACCATCCGGCCAGTTACGCGGTAGCCACTAAAGAACAAAATCCCGGGCAATCCGTAATTACCGTACAGGCCAGCGGACAAGACCGGCGCCTGGCAATTTTTAAATTAAGCGATTTTAAAGGCGGCGGGCCAACTTGGGTATTTCCGGATTTTAATGACCGAGCCGGGGAATACTTGCCGAGCGATGCGGCGGAAGAATTAACCAAAGGCGAATTTGGCGTGTGGCTGTTTTACGCGGCGGGGGATGAAGCCGCCAAAGCCGAACTGCACGCGATTTTTGATACGATTAAAACAAATTAAGTATGCTCGCGCTTCTGTGGTACATTTTTCTCTACCAGCCGCTGTTTAATATTTTGATTTGGCTGTACAGCAACGTGGCTGGCGAAAATTTGGGCTGGGCCGTAGTTTGGCTCACTATTATTTTGCGTGTAATCCTGTTGCCTTTAACAATCGTTTCTGAATTTGCCGCCATGCGCCGGCACAAAGCCAACGCGGAAGCCGAGGCGGCCATTAAAGCTTACCGCAACGACCCATTGGCGCAACGGGCGGCGGCGCGCAAAATCGCGCGCAAGTACCACCTCTCTCCCTGGGCTAAAGTAATGTCCCTCGGCATTCAACTTTTGGTTTTAATACTTCTTTACCAAGTTTTTATCCGCGGCATCAATGGCGATAAAATTCTTAAGATTTTGTATCCGTTTATAGATTTTCCCGGCCAGATCAATACCAGCTTTTATGGATTTGAGATTGGCCGGCCGCACGATTGGCTTTGGGCCGGCATCGCGGCGTTCTATTTACTCGTGTCTATTTTTTTGGAAAAGCGAAGCAATAAAGGCTGGGATAAATCCGAAATGTTTTTTCTCCTGTTTTTCCCGCTTTTTACCTTTGCGGTGCTGTGGTACCTCCCCATGGTCAAATCCCTGTTTATTTTGACAACTATGATATTTTCTGATATAGTAAGTATCATTATTGGCGCCTTAAGATGGATGTTTAAACCAAAGGCCAAACCGGCGCATTAAATTTGATCCAGATATACGGATAATCCAGAAGCTCCAGATACCCAATTGGCATCCGGAAAATCTGGATTATCTGGAAATCCGGATAAAACTCTATGTCTAGCGAATCTCTCGACAAACTAATGTATTCCTTTGTCGTGGACGACGTCCTGAAGGGCTTATTTATTTACGTACCCCCTGGTTACGTGGCCTGCGTGTACGATTTAGGCAGGGGAGTCTTAAAAAAGGTTTTAACGCCCGGCCTCCACTTTAAAATTCCCTTTTGGCAAAAGGCCAAGCTGTTTAACGTGCAAACTTTGGAATACAGCATTTCACGCCAGTTTAATTTGGAACACGAACGGTCGCTCGGCGATATCCCAATCGCGGCCGTAACGCAAGACGGCAAGCGCGTGGGCACCGAAGGCACCATACTTCTTAGGCTTGATATTCACCAGGTGCCGTCTATTTGGCAAACCATTGGCGAGGATTTTGTGGCTAAAATTGTCCGCCCTACTATCCGCAGCCGCGTGCGCATGGTGTTTAGCCGTTATGATTACCAGGATATAATTGGCGCGAAGCGCAGTGATGTGGAGCAGGATTTAAAAACCGAACTGGAACGCATTTTTTACTCGCGCGGCATTTACGTGGAAAATATTTTGTTAAGTGAAATTTCGCCGATAAATTCGGATGGGGGAAAGTAAAATTCCATTATCCTAAAATAAAAAGACTCTCGCTAGAGAGTCTTTTTGATTTCTCACTGGCATCCCTCTCCCTAGGGAGAGGGATAGAGGGTGAGGGCTGGTCTCGCTGGGAAACGTTTTGACCTCACCCCGTGCCCCTCTCCTTGGAAGAGAGGGTGGTTGTTTGGTTAAAAAAAGTGCTAGGGAGGGCCGCCGTCCGTCCCCTAGCGTGTGGGTTCGGGGTGGCGGCCCCTTGTTGTATTCCTCCATTGTTCTACACCTCCACCTTGATGTCGGGGGCGTACTCGCGCATGATCTTGACGAAGTTCTCCACGATGTCCGTGGCGCAGTCAGGGATCGGCGTGTCGGGTGATAACTGCCAGCAGTCATTCACGCCGTTGGCATCGGCCACCAACTTCAAGAGCCGTTCGGTCGCGGGTCTGATGAAGATTATCGTGGTGAATTCACCACGATCCGCAATCTCCATCATGGCCTGCGCGGCCAGCTTGTAGACGTCTCCGATGGTTCGCATGGTATCCTCCTTCTGGCGCCGGTGTGGCGCGTGAGTAGTGCAATTATAGGCAGAAAGCCAAGTTATAGTCAAGGCGAAGCTGTTTTCTGTGGACAATTTCCCCTCTTGACAAGAGTCTTGGGTCTGTTGTATTATCACTCTATGGTAACGAGTGCTAATGTACCCAACGGATTCACGGATGTCTACGGAGCAACGGATTGTATCCGTGTCTCCGTGTTAATCTGTAGATCCGTTGAATATTAGATTTTATGGAATCCAGACAGCAAGACCTCCTCACCCTCGTCATCGACAATTTTGTGGCCACGGCCGAGCCGGTAGGGTCCCGTTTTTTGGTGGAAAAAGCCGGGTTAGACTGGAGTGAGGCCACGGTGCGAAATGAACTGCGCTGGCTGGAAGAACAGGGTTATTTAACTCACCCGCACACTTCGGCGGGTAGGCTCCCAACCCTTAAAGGCTACCAGCATTACTTGCGCACTCTGCATTTAAACGAACTCAATTTGGCTTTAAAGGAATCTATTGCCCTGGAAAAAGCGCTCCAGGTAGCGGCCGATTATGAGCAGGCGCGCAAGAATATGGCCAAAGCTTTGGTTGCATTGTCGCACGAGACGATTCTGGTGGCTTTTTCTCCGGATCTCGTGTATTATACGGGCTTATCTAATTTGTTTAACAAGCCGGATTTTGCCGACCAACAGCTGATGGCCAATGTTTCGGTGGTCTTTGACCGCTGTGAAGAATTTATTGCCTCATTTTTTGATGAGGTTACCGATGAGCCGCAGTTTTTTTTAGGCGATGAGCATCCGTTTGGAGAAATGTTAAGCATCGTGTCGATGCGTTTTGGGAGAAATGGGGAATCGCTCATCGCGCTCCTGGGGCCCCAGCGAATGGATTATAAACATAATTACGAATTAATGCAGAAAGCACGTGAGCTCATCTAACTGTCATCCTGAGCGGAGCGAAGGATCCCTGTCAAACTAATTGTTCAATTGCTCTATTGTTAAATTGTTATGACCGATGAAGAAAAAAAATTACCAAAAATTACAGTTGGTGCGCTTATAATCAATACCAACGGAAAAATGTTGTTAGTCCGCTGTCCCAAATGGCAAAACAAATTGGTGATACCGGGAGGCCATGTTGAGTGGGCGGAATCCATCAACGAGGCGCTACAGCGTGAAATATTTGAGGAAGTAGGGATAAAAATTTTTGAGCCCAAAATTTTAAAGATTCAAGAATTTATATTTTCAAAAGATTATCTAGAAGACAGACACATCATTGCTCTTGATTATGAAGTAAAAACTGACGTAGCCGAAGAGGATGTTAAAATTGATGGAAAAGAGATAGTCGGATATGTTTGGTTGACGCCGGCAGAAAGCGAAAAGCGTGATGACATAGAAAAGACAACACGTGAATATATTCGTGAATATCAGAGAAAAGTTGAAGAAAAGAGTGCGCTCGAAGAATACAAAGCCGGGTGGCAGCGGGCGGTGGCGGATTATAAAAATTTACAAAAAGAAACCAGCGAACGTCGCCAACTGCTTTTGGAAATGAGTGAACAGCAAATTTTGGAGGAATTTATTCCGGTGTATGGCCACTTAAAATTAGCAATTAACAATGAGCAGTTAACAAATAATAAAGACCCGTGGCTCCAAGGTGTGCGTCATGTGGCCAAACAGTTTGAAAGTATTTTGAAAGCACATAAAGTGGAAGAAATAAAAACCGTTGGCGAAAAATTTGATACTAAGTTTCATGAGGCGGCAGGGGAAGAACCTGGCGATGGCGAACCAGGGACGATTACCCGTGAAGTTGACGGTGGGTATGTGATGGGCGGGCGGGTGATTAAACCCGCGAAAGTCATTATTATTTCTGAAAAATAATTTTTACATTTTTATTTTATTCATTTTAATAACATATGCCCCAATCTAAATTCTACAATCTCATCTCGGCGTTGTTTGTCACCTGTTTAATTATTTCCAACATTATCGCCGTCAAAATCGGCGCGTTTGGCAGTTACTTTTTGCCCGTGGCGGTTATTTTGTTTCCTTTGACCTATATTATTGGCGACGTGCTCACCGAAGTATATGGTTTTGCCGCGGCGCGCAAAGCCATTTGGACCGGATTTTTCTGTAATCTGCTCGCAGTGATGGCCATTTGGATTAGTATTAAAATTCCCGCCGCACCATTTTTCCAAAATCAAACAGCCTTTGAACAAATCCTTGGTTTTACACCTCGCCTCCTCGTGGCGTCATTCATCGCGTACCTCATTGGCCAGTTTGCCAATTCAATGGTCTTAGCCAAAATGAAAGTAAAAACGCAGGGCAAACATTTGTGGATGCGCACGATTGGTTCCACCATTGTGGGAGAAGGTTTAGATTCGGTTATTTTTATCACCCTAGCGTTTTGGGGCGTAATGCCAGGGAGCGTGGTAGGCACATTGATTGTAACGCAATGGATTTTTAAAGTGTTGTTTGAAACTGTTTTGACGCCGGTAACGTATGTGGTTGTCAGTTATCTCAAGAAAGCAGAAAAAATTGATGTGTATGATAAAGAGACGAAGTTTAGTCCGCTTAAAATATAATAATCCGAATCAACCAATCTTGATCCGAATCTACAAAAATCCGAATACTACAAATGGCCATTCGTTATTATTCGGATATTTGTGGATTCGGCTGACATTCGTAGATTAGGATTACATTACTATGCCCACATCAAAATCCGATTTAAAAAAACTCACCAAACTCGGCAAAAAGTCCAGCGCTTCCCGCACGCTCGAGGTTTTTCCTAACCACGCCCCTAAGGGCAGTATGGAAGTAACCTTAGAATGTACCGAGTTTACCTGCCGTTGCCCGTTAACCGGCCAGCCCGATTACGCGACGATTGAAATTGAGTATAAGCCGGATAAATATGTAGTAGAATCTAAAAGCATGAAGTTGTATTTGGAAACGTATCGCGAGGAAGGCGTGTTCCATGAGCATTTGGCCGTGGATATTGGCAAAGATTTTGTAAAGTTTGTAAAACCGCTGGAATGTGAAGTAAAAGTAATGTTTAACGTAAGGGGCGGTATTGCTATCAGCGCGGAATGGGAATACAAAAAGTAGATTGAATATTTTCACTCATTTTTTTCACTCCTAATCGAATATGGAAAACACACAATCCCCAACCAATAATGAAAAAAATTTAGAGCGCGAGATGCTTGAAATGAACAAACAGACTATTAAGCATTTAGAAAAAGACGCCGAGCGATGGTTTAAAAGCTGGTGGATGCTGTCGATTGTCTACCCCATGATTGTGCTGTTAGTTGGCTCTTTAATATTTAACAAGCTGACGAGCCAGAACCATGCGGCCACCGCGGCCAAGAAGCCAGTGCTTGACGCGGCGGTAAAACGCGCCATAATTCGGGAAGTGATAAATACCAAGCAGGGGAATTAAAAAATTTGAGAAGTGAAAAAAATTGAGTGGAAACCAAAAATGACGCTGAATTAAGCGAAAATTCAGTTGCCGAGGAATCCTAGGTAGCTCAAGTTGATGATTTAGAGTAAAAAGCCAGGAGCTCTTTAAAAGTTGTCCACTTGACAAAGAGTGGGTGGTAGTGTATGATGATAGTAGCTAAAACCACCCACTCTGCTCCCGCAAGGGAGCACGGTGGGGTTTTTATTTTAGGCTAATGTATGGAGAATTCTAAAAGAGCAATTGTATTAATAGACGGCAGTAACTTTTATTTTAAAATGAAGTCGCTTGGCATTAAGGGTTTGCGCAAATATGATTATCGCGGACTGTGTGGGCACTTATCAGGAGAACGGAAAATAGTAACTATTGGATATTATGTAGGCGTGGTGCGCGCGGCATTTAATGATAGTAAGGGACAGCAATTGCGTAGAGCCCAAATTGATTTGTTTAATAGGTTGCGCGATCAAAACATTATTGTTCACAAAGGGTATTTGATGAAAAATAATGATAAGTATCACGAAAAGGGCGTGGATGTAAAAATCGCGACTGATTTGCTAGTAGGCGCGTACGAAAATTCATATGACGATGCCATTGTGATTTCGTCTGACACTGATTTAATTCCGGCTATGCAAAAAGCGAAAGAGCTAAAAAAAAACGTGGAGTACGTAGGGTTCGGGCATCAGCCATCTTTGGCTCTACAAACTGCGGCGACGCGCTCACGACTTTTATTGGTGGAGGAATTGGAGAAGTTTGTAGTAAAAGAAATAAAAATCGAGCAATAAAACACGCCTTGATTCGGGATGTGGTTAATACCAAGCGGTAGAGGAATGGTTCAATAAAATTTTTTATATAATCTTTTAATCTTATTTACACTATGTCAAAAGTTCTCCACCTTCGCCATTCTGGCTACGGCGGACAAGTCGGAATCGTATTTAACATTTATCATTTATCATTTAATATTTAGCATTTATGAGTAAAGTATTAGGCATAGATTTAGGTACCACTAACTCTTGCGTCGCCATTATTGAAGGCGGACAGCCCAAGGTGCTGGAAAATAAAGAAGGGGCGCGTACCACGCCGAGCATTGTCGCGATTAGTAAAAGCGGCGAGCGGCTGGTGGGGCAATTGGCCAAGCGCCAGGCGGTTACTAACCCAGAAAATACTCTTTTCTCCATCAAGCGTCTCATTGGCCGCAAGTGGGACGATGCGGAAGTGCAGCGCGATTTAAAACTCATGCCGTATAAAATCGTCAAATCGGGAGAAGGTGTGAAGGTAATGTTGTCCGCCCAAGGCGGATCCGCCGCTGGCGGAGCGGCTGAAGAAAAATCTCCCCAAGAAATTTCCGCTATGATTCTTGGCAAACTCAAAGCCGATGCCGAAGAACGCCTGGGTGAAAAAATTACTGAAGCGGTAATTACTGTGCCAGCGTATTTTGACGACG
>JAHFHV010000038.1 GCA_023246725.1 Candidatus Magasanikiibacteriota bacterium
AATTGGTGAAAAGAGGTTTTGAGCCGAATAGAGAATTATTTTATTACAAAACTCGCAATGGCCGGGAGGTTGATTTTGCGATACGGGACGGATATAAAACGTCCGAATTGATTCAAGTTTCCTATGATGTAAGAAGTTCCGACGTTGAACAGCGAGAAATAAAAGCATTGACCGAAGCCGGGCAAGAATTAAAAGTATCAAACCTGACCGTACTCACCTGGGATGAAAAGCGCGCCGTGGAAAAAGACGGCCAGACCATAAAATTCAAGCCGTTATGGGAGTGGCTGACCAATTCCGAATCCAATTCCTAACCTCGTTGCGCCTGCCCCGTAGAGCCTACCGGTTTCTTCGGGGCGAGAGGACGAGACGAACAGCATCATACTCATCCGGGATGCCACGCCAGCTGTAGTCCACGTCCGACGCCCCGCCGCGCTTGCGGTGCCCGCCGAGAAGACCGTTTTGACCGCCATCGTCCCCAAGAAAAAAATCATCAAAATGCGTCCACAAATTTTTTTCCCCCCAGCCTTTGGCTTCCGCACCGCGCACGTATTGATCCTGCCGAATGCAGTGAATTTCAAAATCCGCGTCCGCTAAACCCAATTGTTTAAGAACCTCTGTGTGGCGCTTGGAAGGCGCTCGCGTGCCCGGATCGCCCTGCCACAAAGCCGCATCAATAGTTTCGCGTTTAATATTTACCACGCCGGTTTGTTCAATACCCAGCGCTTTTAACAAGGGCGAATTCCAGGCAGTGCTCTGCAGTTTTCTCTTTTCTCCATCGGTGGCATCCCAGTCTTCTTCGGTCCACTGCTCTGCCAACACGGCTTCGGGCGCGCCAAACTCCGGTAGCGCCAGGGTGGCCTTGCCGCTTAGATTCTTAACAATTTTTCCGGCTGCCAGTTTTTGCAAATACCAAAAATTACCGGTGGCCTCGTCAACGCCAGTCGGAAACTCTTTGCCCGGATATAACTCTGCAAACAGCGCTTCGGGCGGTATGCACGGCGGTGGCAAATCTCCGTTCTTGGCGCGCCAGTCGCGGCAAAATTGTTCCTGCCCCGCCGGGGTGTTAATATCAATAAATTCCGAATTTGGCCCCTGCCCTTCGGCCATTCGTTGGTTCGGGAGGATGCGTGCGATTAAACGATCGGCCTCGGGAAAACCTGGCAAGGCCACAACTTCCAAACCAAGCTCGCGGGCGCGCTCCAGGTTTAACTCGCCCTTTTCAAAACGCTCCAGGGCCTCCCGCGCCACTTCGTTGGCCTTGGCGCGGGTAATTCTTTCGGCCCATTCACGGGCTTCTTGTTCCCGCAGAGTTTTGGCGGCGCGCCGCTCGACAATGAGGCGCACCAAGGATTCCACCGCAGAGGCGGCGCGCTCCACTGCCCCTCGCGCCGCAATAATATCCGCCCCCGTAAAAAACGTGTCAATTTCTAATTTTCCAAAACGATCGTCCTTTCCCGTCTTTCCGTTTGGGATAGCAAAAGTCGGCACAAAAATTTCTTCCAGGTCGCGCAAAAGATATGATTCTGGCTGGGGCGCGGGGCCGCGCTGTTTGCCATGCCAGTAGGCTAAACTTTTTTTAAGAATTTTGTCATTGGCGTGCGGACCTTCAAGGCCCGCGAACGCATCAAAAATTATTTTTGTATCGCCGACCAGCGCAAAAATATCGCGGTAGGCCTCGCTAATCTGGCGCGCCAGGCCGTCCAGCTGTGCCGTAAGTGTTCGCTTGTCCTCAATCAGTGTCTTAAAGTCTGTTTCAGCCTGGTCAGCTTTGCCGGCGCGCAACACCTGTACGGCCGCTTCGGCGGCCCGGTAGGCGGCGTGGGCTTTAATAAAAATAGTCAAAAGCTCGCGAGCTTCGACGGCTTGGTCAAATTCAACGGCCTCTGCTTCTGTCAATATTTTTGCCTCCGACTGGGGATGCGGTTGTTCGGGCATAAAATAAAATCGCTACTGTATTATTGGATATTAAATTACTGGAAATACTAAACGATAGTATAAAATACAGACTTGATTTCGTCAACGTCCAAGGTTAGTCCAAAAAATTAAGTGCTTTTAAGCCCTTGCCCTCCCCACCCGATTATGATAAAATATATCCAGTTCAAAAAAGTAATAAAACAAAAAAACACCAGATCAATTGGCCAATTATCGCTTGATTTCTTGTTTCATTGATTCATTGTTTTCTCTAAAATATGCCTCTTCGCAAAGTCCAAAAAGGAAGAATCGAAATCAAGACTACAGCAAACAGACCACAGACTACAGACAAAGAAACAAAAGCCGTAGTCCCTGCCCACAATGCCAGCATTAGCGTGGCAGGCGGGCGTAGACCGTCGACCGTAGTCAAATCAAAAACTCCTAAGCCGTCTAAGCCTGGCGCTTACGATGCTGGCAGTATTACTGTCCTCGAAGGCTTAGAAGCCGTGCGCCGGCGGCCCGGGATGTACATTGGGTCAACCGGCCCGACCGGTCTCCATCATTTAGTCTGGGAAGTGGTCGACAACTCCATCGACGAAGCCATGGCCGGATACTGCACGCAAATTACCGTCACGTTACTCCCTGATCACCTCGTGGAAGTACGCGATAACGGCCGCGGTATTCCGGTTGACATTCACCCCCAAGAAAAAGTGAGTGCGCTTGAAGTGGTGCTCACCAAGCTTCATGCGGGTGGTAAATTTGGCGGCGAAGGCTATAAAATTTCTGGTGGTCTGCACGGTGTCGGTGTCTCAGTAGTCAACGCTCTCTCCACCTACATGAAGGCCGAAGTGCACCGCGACGGCAAAGCCTACATGCAGGAATATAACATTGGCAACCCCTTAAAAAAAGTAAAAGAAATTGGCAAAGCCAAAGACACCGGTACCACCATTACCTTCCGCGCCGACAAATCTATTTTTGAATCCATTGATTTTGAGTGGAAAACCATTATTGATCATTTGCGCCAGCACACCTATTTAACCAAAGGCGTGCACATGATTATAAAAGATGAGCGCGGCGCCGAAGAAAAAGCCAAAGACCTAACAGCACTTAACTTCCCTAACCCAACGTATCAATTTTATTTTGAGGGCGGCGTGGCCAGTTACGTGCGCTATCTTAATCATAACAAAGAAGCCAAGCACGAAAATATTTTTTACATCGACAAAGAAGCCGAAGGTGTGCGAGTGGAAATAGCGCTCCAATACAGTGAAGAATATTCCGAATCACTCTATGCGTTTACGAACAACATTTTTAACCCCGACGGCGGCACCCACGTGGCCGGCTTTAGGACGGCGCTGACCCGGAGCATCAATACCTACGCGCGCAACAAAGGCTACTTAAAAGAAAAAGATCAAAACCTAAGCGGCGATGATGTACGCGAGGGTTTGACGACTGTCATTTCGATTAAAGTACGAGAACCACAATTTGAGGGCCAAACCAAAGGCAAGCTTGGCAACATGGAAGCCAAAACTGCCGTGGAAAGCGTGCTCGGCGATGCGTTTTTAATCTTTTTAGAAGAACACCCCAAAGATGCCGAAAGCATAATTGGCAAGTGCGTCTTGGCCGCCAAAGCCCGGGCCGCCGCCAAAATCGCGCGCGACACCATTTTGCGCAAAGGCGCGCTGGAAGGCTTCACCCTCCCCGGTAAACTCGCCGATTGCAGTAGCCGCCACGCCGAAGAATCGGAACTGTTTATTGTGGAAGGTGACAGTGCCGGGGGATCGGCCAAGCAAGGTCGCGACCGTCACACGCAGGCCATCCTCCCTTTGCGTGGTAAGGTTCTAAACGTAGAACGCGCCCGCCTGGATAAAATTCTCACCAACAACGAACTCAAATCCCTTATCATTGCCATGGGGGCCAACATTGGCGAAGCGTTTGATATTACTAAACTACGTTACCATCGCATTGTTATTATGACTGATGCTGACGTGGACGGCGCCCACATTCGTACCTTGCTACTCACCTTCTTTTATCGCTATTACCCTGACCTGATCAAACAATCTCATATCTACATTGCTCAACCACCACTCTACAGCGTTAAGCACGGCAAAAGTATGCAGTACGCCTATAACGATGAAGAGAAAGCCAAGATACTGCACGAATTAGAAACGAAAAAAACCGAATCAAAAAGCAAATCTACTCGCGGGAAAGGCGGACTGGTTCCCCTCGCCTCCGCAGAGGAGAGGGTAGGGGGAGAGGTCTCGTTGGACGAAGGCGTGCAAGAAGGCGAACCCGGTGAAGTTGAATCCATGGTTATTGGCGGCCTGAAGGTAAACATTCAACGCTATAAAGGTCTTGGAGAAATGAACCCCGAGCAATTGTGGGAAACCACCATGGACCCGACTAAGCGCCTTATGAAATTAGTTACCGTAGAAGACGCCGAAGCGGCGAACGAAACTTTTGAAATCTTAATGGGCGATGAAGTAGAGCCACGCAAAAAGTTTATCCAAACGCATGCCAAACAGGTGCAAAATTTGGATATTTAGTGTCATTGCGAACCCACCAGCCTTATGAGCGAAAGCCAGCCTAGAGAAACAACTGACCGAGAAGCTGAAATAATCGCAATAAAAAATCTATCTCCACTGAACGCTATTAAATTGGCTCGAGAACACGGCTATATTATCCAGGCCTACGATCCCTCGCCAAATGTTCCTAGCAACCTAGACGTTCTTTTTACCATTGAAATGCCGACTGAAAAGAAAAAAGATCGCGAAGTGATACGCCGGATTGCACCATACGAAATAACTCCTGATGATGTTCAAAGTCAATCGTTGCTAGAAAAAATAGATAACTATGATAGCGCGTTAAGTAAAACGACTGACAATTTGCGCGACATGCTTTACGCCGAAAAAGAATATGAGTGGCGTGATAAAATTTTTCAGGATTTTAGGAGAGAATTTATTGTAAAAAGAAAAAAAACTAAAGCCACGCTCCGTAACGCGATTTACAAAATAGTTGTTATGGAACAACCTATTCCTAAGCCAGAAATGCTTTCGTATATTGAACGCCAAACCGACCAATTGTTCGATCTGCACCAACAAGAACTTGATTTAATAGAAAAAGCACTCGATATCAAAGCCCCGCCTCCATCTGATTCCGGCCCCTACCGCTAAAATTATCCATTTATGAATTTTCCCGCCCACGTCAAGCAAATCCTCTGGGACGTTGACACGCGCGCCCTTAAGCCAGCGCGGCATAAGAAATTTATTATTACCCGCATTGCCGAAAAGGGCGCCTGGAGCGACGTACGCTGGCTTAAAAAAATGTTTGGCACAAACGCCATAAAAAAAGCCGTTGTCGGCAGCCGCAACACCTCGGCTAAAACAAAAAGTTTTTGGAGGTTGTTTTAATTTCTCGGTTCCCTCTCCTTTAAGGAGAGGGACAGAGGGTGAGGTCTTACCAATTATGTTTGAAAATACTCTGGCCCCTAAAACCAAACAACTCTTGCATCGCTTAGACGGGAAACCCTGGCTCAAAAATTTTTATTTGGCTGGCGGCACCGCGCTGGCTTTGCACTATGGCCACCGCCAATCGGTGGATTTAGACTGGTTCACGCCAGACCCAATTAATGTGCCGGTACTGCTCAAAAAAATTTCCACCCTCGCACCAACCGAAGCGCTTAAACAAGAAAAAGATACGCTAGAAGGCATTGTGGCCGGGGTCAAAATAAGTTTTATGACGTATCCATACCGCCTCCTACATAAACCGACTGCTTACGGAAAATTATCAATCGCCGCGCCGCTTGATATCGCCATTATGAAGCTTGGCGCCATTGCGGATAGGAATACCAAAAAAGATTTTATTGATTTGTTTGTATTTTTAGAACGGGAAAAAATAACGCTGACTAATCTATTTTCTAAGGCCGAACAAAAATTCGCTCCCGTTAAATACGACCGCTACCACCTGGTAAAATCGCTCGTCTATTTTGCCGAGGCCGATACCGACGCCATGCCCAAAATGTTTATACAAATTGAGTGGAAAAAAGTAAAGCAATTTTTTACTAAACAGGCACAGAATTTGGATATTTAATATATATGACCGTATCGATAGGCCATTTATACGAAATTATCGCGGAAGCTCTTAGCGTACAATTAAACAATGACTTAACTCAGCCTGAGTTGCTTAGAAAAATCGGCGTGGAATTACTAAAAAGAAAAGGGATGATGGATGAAGTGATTACAGCCATAATGCAGCTGCAGCAAGAAGAACTAAAGTACCGTCGTACAGACTTTACTCAAGCTTTATTGGATTGCCTCCAAACGGGCGGGAATCACGACATTGGACTTAAAAACGAATTGCGCGCGCTCCACCGAAAAGCTGAATGGGAAAACAAAACAGAATTCGATAGACTGGCCAATCCAGCCCTCCCCCTTGGCGAAGCTCTCCAACTCGCTGAAAAATTAGGTTGTACAGTTGAGCGGTCAGGCAGTACCTATAAAATTTCTAAAACTAAACCAAATGGTAATAGCTGGTGGGTGAAAAAAGAAATTGCTAGATCAGACCTAGAAACAAGGCGCGGCCACTATCGCTAAAGCTATGGATATCCTCCTCAAAAGTCTTGCCTCGGCTGTTATTACCGCTCTTATTTTAATCCTTGCGAGATTCGCCGGACCAAGGCTGGCAGGCGCGCTTGGCGGAATTCCCATTATCTTTGCCACGAGCTATATCTTAGTCACATCGTCTGACAAATCTCTCTCTCGGGATTTTTTAATCGGTGGTATATATGGCGCTCTGGCAGGCATTTTCTTCAGTGCCGTTCTTATCTTTTTAAACGCTCAATTCCTTAAAACACACTGGGTAAACTTCGCGGTTGCCTACGCCCTATGCTTTTTGTTTGCACTCGGACTAACCTATTTTAGTTCAAAATAGACGCTAATAGTTATCCTCTTGACACTTTTCTCACTATAGAGTATACTTATTTCATACTACTTCAGCCCACCCGGGGCTGTTTTTAAAACATTTCATGACACGAATACGCAGATTATGCCAATAACGCAAATACGCTGATAATCATCCGCGTATCCGAAAATTCGCGAAATCCGTATATCCGTGATAAATCTCGTGATAAATCTCTATGAACATCCTCGCTTCCGCCAAAAACTATCTCATCGGCTCGTACGCCGAAATGAAGAAGGTAACCTGGCCTACCAAACAGCAAACCATTAACTACAGCTTATTGGTAATTGGTTTAAGCGTTGGCATGGCAATATTTTTCGCGGTGCTGGATTATATATTTAATTTGGGAATTACTACCTTAATTTCTCGATAAAGACTAGGAAAGCTTGGGAAGCTTAGAATGCTCGGAAGGCTCGCGAACTGCCTCCCAAGCATTCCAGGCCTACCGAGCCTCCCCAGGCCTTCTCAACATCTATGGCTAAACAAACACTCAACCTCGGACGGCGCTGGTACGTGCTCCACACCTACAGCGGCTACGAGGAAAACGTAAAACACAACATTGAACAGCGTATTGAAAGTTTTGACATGCACGACAAAATTTTTGCCGTGTTAGTGCCCAAAGAAAAAAAAATTAAAATTAAAAACGGCAAACGCGTTAACGTAGAAGAAAAAATCTTCCCCGGCTACATTTTGGTAGAAATGATTGTGACTGATGACTCCTGGTACATGGTACGTAACACACCCAATGTTACCGGCTTCGTTGGTTCCGGAACAACTCCAACCCCCATAGACCAGAAAGAAATTGACGCGCTTATTAAACGCACCAGCGGCGCGGCCGAACCCCAGCACAAAATTGATTTTGAAGTTAATGACGTGGTGAGGATTACCGACGGGCCGTTTAAGAATTTTGAAGGCAAGGTAAGCCAGGTAGACCACGAACGCGGCCGCCTCAAAACACTGGTATCCATGTTTGGACGCGAAACGCCGGTTGAGTTGGATGCATTGCAAGTTAAGAAAATTTAAAGCCCAAAAGGCCGGGAAAGCTTGGAAAGCTGGGGAGGCTTTGTACTCTCCGCTTCTAGCCTTCCAAGCATCCCAGGCCTTCCAAGCATTCTAAGCTTTACAATTATGCCTAAAAAATTAATGACCCAAGTTAAACTGCAAATCCCGGGCGGTAAAGCCAACCCCGCGCCGCCCATTGGCCCAGCGCTTGGCCAGCACGGCGTTAACATTGCCGGTTTCTGCAAAGAATTTAACGATAAAACCAAAGATAAAGATGGCGAAATTGTGCCGGTCGTTATTTCCATTTACGAAGATCGCAGTTTCTCGTTTATTATGAAGACTCCGCCGGTCGCGGAAATGATTAAGAAGGCTGCCAAAATTCAAAAAGGCTCGGGCAAGCCCCTGCAAGAAAAAGTGGGTAAAATTACCAAAGCCCAAGTGCGGGAAATTGCCACCAAAAAAATGCCCGACCTAAACGCCAACGACGTGGAAGCGGCCATGCGGATGGTAGAAGGCACGGCGAAACAGATGGGGGTGACGGTGGAATAACACGAGACACGATACACGTAAAACGATACAAAAATCCGAGTGATGAGCTCGGATTTTTTGTTTAAAAAACTATACAATAAGCAATGACAAAATCAAAATAAGAATACTACAAACAATTTTTTTGAAGGTTGTTTTTTCTTTTAGAAATACGACGGCAAAAACAAAAGCAAATACGGGCGCTGTGTTCTCCAGCGTAACTGCTACGCCAGCCACCGTATGAGCTAGAGCGTAATATAAAAGCAGATATTGTCCAATAACAAATACACCGCGCGCGACTACGCCAAAAAACTGACTACTCGTAATTCCCCGTACTGAACCGCCACACAAAAAACCAACAGCCGCAATCGCAACCGCCCGCACCATATAAAGACTGGCGCCATTGGTGGCGTGCAATTGATGCAACAAAATTTTAGACGGGATGGCTGAAACACCAAAAGCTAATGATGACAAAAGCGCGGGTATGAGGGTATGTTTATTAAAAACCTTAAAATTCTTAAGGTCAATGGAAAAAAATACCAAACTTACAATAATCGCAGCCGAAAAAAATATGGTTGCCGCCGAAACTATTTCCTGCAGCCACAGAAACCCTACTAAAAAAGTAAATACGGGGGCTAGTGATAACAGCGGGACGGCAACTGAGGCTTCAGTATTCTCTAGTGTTTTAAAATATAAATAATTGCCCGCCAAATCAATCGCAATTACGAGAAACAGATTCCCCAAACTAGCCCAAGATAGATCAAAACGAAAAAACCATGGTGAAAAAATTGCCAGCATGCCGCCCATCACCAAAAAATTAATTACCATGTAATCCATGGCCTTAATTTTAAAAAGCAACTTACGCGCCAAAACCGCCGCTCCGCCGGCAATAATCGCAGAAATAATAGCGGCTACATTGGGATTAAGTAATAACATACTATTTTATAAGCATTGCGTCTCCAAACGAATAAAACCGATATTTTTCTTGTATCGCCTCTTGATAACACCTTAGCACAAATTCCCGTCCTGCGCTAAAGCTTCCACCTTCGCCCGCCCAGGGCGGGCTTCGGCGGACAAGTCGGACGGCAGGCCTATCCCCCACAAAAGCACACACGAGTATGAGCAAAGTTGATTTTGGCAAATGAAAATTCGTGATCAGCGCATCAATCACCTCAAATTTAAAACTAGGGTAGATAAATAAATTTAAATCGCCATCAAACGCTTCTACTTTACCATCAAACTGTTTTGCTAAACCCTCAAGCGTCCGAACGGTCGTCGTTCCCACTGCCACCACCCGCCTACCTTCAGATTTTGCTTGGTTGATAAGATCGGCGTTCTTCGCCGTCAGCTCCACCCACTCGCTGTGCATATGATGATCTTCGATTTTTTCTGTCTTCACTGGTAAAAATGTCCCTAGGCCAACGTGGAGCGTTACCTCGGCAAATTGCACGCCTTTTTTTTCTAATTTCTCAATCAACTCCGGCGTAAAATGAAACCCGGCCGTTGGCGCCGCCACCGACCCCTCGTGTTTGGCATACACCGTTTGGTAAAGAGATGTAAAGTCGCCAGAGACCTCTCTTCCCGTTCTCTCCCCCTCCTCGGAGGGCCTTCGGTCTGCCGAGGCGAGAAGGAATCGTCGCTCCCTCTCCTTAGCAAAGGAGAGGGTAGGGAGAGGTCTGGCTCGTATATAAGGAGGCGTCGGTACCTCGCCATACATATTTGCCTTCGCCCGCACCGCAATATCATCTTCCGCAAACTGCATCAATAGTGTCCCATCTGGTTCTTTCATCATCACCTCGCCTTCAAAATTCAGTGCAAAGCGCACCTTCATCCCCAACCGAAGTTTTCTTCCGGGCTTGGCCAGCACCTTCCACACATAAGGATTTTCCATTGGCCGAACTAAAAAAATTTC
>JAHFHV010000039.1 GCA_023246725.1 Candidatus Magasanikiibacteriota bacterium
GAACGATACACGATACACATATAACGATACAATTGTGTGAATCGTTTTCCATGTATCGTGTATTTTTGTTATAAATGACTTATTTTTAGTCAAATTTATATAGGCTTATTTTAGCATATATATAAGAATTTGTCAAGTTTTAAGATTATTTTATGACTTTAATATTGACATTTTATAAAATTTATGATAAACTGGTATGTTCGAGAGTGAGAAACGACAACCGAGCGGCAAAATCGAACAACCGTTCTTTACAAAGGAGGCCCCATGTCGACCACCATCCCACTCCAGGTTACCGAGCCGAAGATCGAAGCGTTCCGCGCGAAGGGCCCGGAACAGATCACTCTTCGGCAGGGCGAGAAGACGAAATACCGGGCCCACCGCGACACACTCATCGCCTATGTGGTGACGAAGGGTCGGGCACGACTGCGCGACATGAACGGAGAGCCGCTCGTCGCGGAGTTTGGCGAAGGAGAAGAGTATAATGGTGTCCTCATCGTCTTTGCGATGAGCTACTTCGCCTGGGAGGGACTCTCGGAGGAGTGCGTGATCGAATCCCGCACCATCGAGATCGACATCGCGGCCTAACCACGGTTAAGGTTTAACGGGACGTACCTATATTAAAACCGTCCCCCTCTCCTCTGTAGTAATTATAATTTAGCTACTACAGAGGAGAGGGGGACAGGTGGGTTTGCGCAGCCACCCGGCGATACCCCGTCTACCCAGCTTGAACGCGTGCAAGCAACGGGTGGAGGCTTCCTCCGCGATTCACTCGCAAGAGGAATCGTAGCTTAGGAAGAGGAAGATAGCGTCCGGTGCCTGAATTGGGGCTTTAGGCCCGAACCAGAACAGCCTCTCTTTGGTGTCTCGGCAACATTGGCAGCGGGACCTGCCTGTAATCCGAACGAGCCTAAAGAGATCGGTCTATCTGGACTGCGCAACGTTTGCCGGTACGTTAACCGGCACTCCCTCTTTGCAAATTACTTTATGTAGTTGATACAGAGGGGACAACGTTCGTTGACAAATAAAAGGAGAAGCCAAATGAAGCTCAAGCTGACTTTCACTGCAATTGACGGACAGTCGGAAGTTACACATACGCGTAGTCTCGATTTCTCGAAAGATACGGCGGCGAGCGAGATATACGCATTGCTATGGCAAGGGTTGCATGCTCTCGGCAAGGATAGCACTGGCATTGCTGCCGAGCTGAACGATGTCGGCATTCCGCCACTCAAAACGCTGGACAAGTCAGTAGACGAGCTGGACTTATCGATTCGCTCCTCCAACTGCCTCATGAACGGCAACATCCGCTACATCGGCGAGTTGGTGCAACGAACGGAAGCGGACATGCTCAAGATAAAAAATTTTAGCCGCAGATCCTTGAAGGAAATCAAGGGCGCGCTGGCCGAAAGACACCTCAGCCTTGGCATGGAGCTGGGCTGCTGCTGGGCTCCTCCGGCCGAATAACCCTCACCCGCCCCATCCCCCCGTGCCCCGCCGACCACGGACAGCCCTTCGCGGCAGTCGGCACCAACTCTTTCGTTGCAACAAGAGAGTATCAAAAAAATCCCCTTCGACTTTGCTTAGGGGATTTTTTGTTTATACAATTACTTATACAGCTGGCTGTGCGTGCCGATTTCCACAAACTCAACCCACATCGGCTGCCCATTTTTTAACTCTTCGTATACCGCGCGCCAATCGCCCGTAATATCTATGCTCCGGCAACCAAGCCAATTTCCCGCTAACGGATGATTGCGCAAGCGAACGTCGTGTTGGTTTTGCTCAAATAAGGCGATTTTAGTTTTAAACTGTGCTTGTACTTTAGCCGGCGCTTTTTGATAATGCTTGACAAATCGCTTCGAAAAAAGAATTTTGCCAATCATATTTTGGTTTTAGCCTTCTTTTTACTTCTGCCTAAAGAATTCAAAAAACTCACGGCCTCTTGAGCTGACGAAAAAGAATGGTGACCGCCTCGCGCGCGCTCACGGCGGGCTTCTGTAATCGCCTCCTCAAGATACGCGCTCGGCTGTAACTCGGCGAATGCTGTTTCACCACGCTCGGATTGAAGCGTAAAAAAACTAATCCCCTGTTTGACAATGAACTGCCGCAGGCCGCCCGCGATTACGAGCGAGAGAGGCATACCAAGCGCCTGCGCCAGCCGCGTGGCCTTGTCTTTTAAGTTAGCGTCCACTTTTATGTTGATGACAGCATCTTTTGTTTTATTTTTTTGCATAGTAGTTGTATAGTTGTTATGTAGTTATTATACTTTATTGTATCCGCGCTGTCAAGCCTGCGATAGAATTAAAAAATCCTCCGCTGGTTCGGGGGATTTTTTGATTTATGATTTACAACTCCAGAAACGTCTCTCGATCAATCTCTAACTGTTTAATAATCTGCTTTATGAGCGGCACCCCAATGTCCTGCCCATGCGGATTGGGGATAAAAATTCGCTGGCTGCCTTTTTCCATATACTGGTGCCGCGTGGCGGAATACGGGCCAGCGAAACCGCTGTTTTTTAATTTCCGAATAAGCGCGGTTCTAGAAATTGGGTGCAAGGGTGGCATGAAATTTCTGAAATTTTTTGAACAATTTTTTGCTCTCACCCTTTTGGATTGCCAGCATTAAATAATCCTCAACCACTTCGGCTAGTGAAGCGCGGGCCGCTTCTACCGTACTCGCTTGCGCGTAGGCTCCTGGTAATTCCGGCGTCCAGGCGCACCAAACTTTAGCCTCGGGGTCATATTCATACTTGGCTTTTTCTAAATGATGTTTGATGTAGGTAGGGATAAATAACATAGATGTATAGTGTATTTGATGCTTTTATTTTACTCTCAATAAGAGCTTTTGTCAACTGCGTGTTCAACAAAAAACCGCCTTACGGCGGGCTTTTTATCAGACTAACTCAACTATATTTTTATTCTGTAGTCAACACCCGAGAAGCTAAACCATTTTTGTAATCAATCAAATATTGCCCAAATTGCGCCATTGCTTCTAGTGAAAATCCTTCACCAGCAAATGCGTGTGTACCTATTTCCAGGTGTTCGTTATTGCTTGCCATTAGTTTACTATACACATCTGGTGTAAGTTTTAAACTCGCCCCTTGGTCCACATTGTACACATTACGTATCAGACTCCACATGGCTGGTTCAATTTTTTCTGGGTTGAAAAAACCTAGTTTTTTTAATTTCTTTAACGCCGTGGCGTTATCTAGGCTGGGAGCCATATAAACCAACATAGGTTCGTTTACCGCCTGGGCAGTTTGCTCAAGTTTTCTGGCTCGATATTTACTATAGTCCGGATAGTTAAAATTACTATCCGAAACTTTTGCATTTGCATATACTTCAAAAAATTCAAATACTCCAGTTCTTTGATCAAAACTTTCTTTCAACGCCTTATGCGCGGCGTTTGCCACTTCTGACGAGGAAACAGCACGCCGTTCATCACCAAGAATGTGCGCCTCTGCTGTGGCCTGCACCTTGTAAGCAGGGACGTGTGAGGTGAGATCTGATTCTTTAATAAATTGAGAGCGTATACCTGGAGGAATAGGCGCGGAGAGTCCTTCCGTATTACAAAAATTGGCGATATTTAGCACAAGACTACGAAACCATTTTGCATTATAATCTGGATCCTTTTGCTGTTTTTTTCTAATACTGTCTGCTGTTTTTTCTAAATCGTTGCCAAAACCCTGATGTTGTAACAATCTGACAATAACTTCTTTAGAAGCAATCATTAATTTGTCTCGCTCGTGTTCTAATTTTTCCATTGCGCTTAATTTGGCCGGCTCACGGACAGGCTTTTCTTCTGGTTTTTCCTCTTTTGGAACATTTATTAAACCGGCCGCCTTTAATTTTTCACTAAGCGTCCCAAACCCTCCTTCTTTCCCGGGTTTCTTTGGCGTCATATGGAAATATTTTATTTCTACCACCCAAACATCTTTCCCACATCCTCGGGCGTTTCGCGCTTCCTAACGAGTTTCACGTCGCCATCTTGGCAGACCACTTTAGCCGGAGCGGCGTTAAGGCAGTGGTGATTTAAAAAGCCATCTTGATAATGCCCCGTGTCTAAAAAGGCCAAATATTGTTTTTCGTTCGGCTCCAAATCTTGGAGGCGCGGGAGCAGGATATAACTGCCGCCGGCGGTGTATTTATCGTCGCTATCGCAGGAGAGGCCGGCCAGCCAGGTGCGGGTAAGTTTGGGCGCGTCCATATTATTCACCGGCACCACGTGCCACTGCTTGTGCACGGCCCAGGTGTCCAGCAAATGCGTTTGAAAACTGCCGTCAATTACGTACCACTGTTTGGCGGTGGCTTTGGGAATGGATTTTTCCGACAGGGCGCTAAATACGGTCATTTGGGACGGCCCAACCACGTGCGCGCCCCATTCGCAAATAATGTTCGGGTGCGCGATTTCATTGTCGCGGCAAAACTTTTCTAAAAAGCGCACAATGCCGGTAACCACATTTTTAGTGGAATACATGCTCTTGCCCGCGTAATAACTCCCAAAAAATCCGCCGCCAATATCAATGGTATCCAGCGACGGATTAACTTTTTTAAGCTTCACGTACACATCCATGGCTTTTTTAAGGGCCCGCACAAAATCCGACGCGCGGAGCATTTCTGAACCTAAGTGATAATGGAGGATGGTGAGGTTATTAATTTTGCCCAGCGAAAAGACTTCTTCCAGCGACAGGCCAAACCGTTCAATTTTTTTATCCCAATATGATTTAGCTCGGACATCCACGTCGATGCGGACGCCCACCTGCCCGCGGAACTTGCCGAGCGCCTCTTTTTCCGATAGATCTTCAATAATCGGCACAATGTCTAATCCGTTTTGTTTTAATTCGGCAATCAACTCCAAATACTCCGCGGTTTTTGGCCCGTTGCAAATTACTTTAATGCGCGAGTTGAACCGGTTTTGCTGCCACATGCGTTTTACCACCCACAGTTCATTGGGCGAGGTGGTTTCAATGTTGGCGCCTTCGGAAATGAGCGGCAACACAAATTCGCGGCACTGGTTGGCCTTCATGGGGTAGTGGTAATAGAAGTTGCCTTTGTATTTGTAGTCGCGAATACAGTCGTCGAACAAATCCATTAAATCCTCCACGCGTTGTTCCACAATGTAGGGCAACATGATTTTGAGCGGGGTGCCAAAACGCTGGCACAGTTCGCGGACATTATATTGGTAATTGCCCTCAAAAATCACCAGCTCGCCATCTTTATTGATGTTGAAGTATTGCGTGTTGTTTTCTTTTTTTCCCAGCTTCCAAAATTTTCTAAAGTTGTTTTTCTTCATACCCAGCATATCAACTTCCCGTGCCAAACGCTTTTGACTTGTAGTATTCCTTGAGGCGGAGGGTAAGGAACGTACGCCCCAGGGATGTTTTTAAATACCGCTCACGGCGTTTGGCATCGTTTTGATTAAGACTTGCTTCGTAATAAATAAGTTTGAATGGTAAGCGGAATTTGGTAGAAAAATTTAAGCCTTTTTCGTGTTCTTATAGTCTGCGACGTAAGTTGTTGCTGTAACCTATGTATCTATTGCCATCCTTAAGGCTCTCTAAAACGTACGTATAGAAGAACACGCGGGAAGTTGTATTGCTGGGCATAGCACAGATTTCAGATTGGCAATATTATATAGTATTCTGCCAGTTTGTCAACCGGCCTGTGCATAAAAATCCATTTTGACAGGCTTGTGGACGCCCTTCATACGATTAAGCTGCTGTTTGCGTCCGTGGAAAAAATCTACCGACTGGCAAACGGCATCATAGTTAAGCTCGGGGGCCAACAGACAGAGGCCGTGCTCAAACGCCCGTACTTGGGCGCGGATTTCATCCGCTAGGGTGGGGTGATCCTGTTCGGTGTCGGCTAAATTGCGCAAATGATCCAGCGTTTGTTTGATGTTATCAAGCAAATCCTGGAACTCGCTGACTCGTTTGAGATAACGTTTTTGCTCAAGGCCGACCACCTCATTATTGACGTACGACCGGAGTTCGTTTTGGAGTGCTACGAGGCCGGTGCACAGCTCCCTTCGTTCATCAATGGTAAACGATTTGGCCGGGTTGCCGGAATGCAAATCGCGGATCGTGCCGCCTTCTTCTTTAAACTGGCGGTAGGCAATACGCAGGCCGCGGGAGAATTTAGGAAGTAAAAAATGCTCGCCTACCTTGGTTTCGGCGAGCGCTAGCCATTCTTTATACGCCTGGTTCCACGGCCACACCTCATACCCAAAACTAATCATGGTGTCTTCAATTTCGGTGAGCGTGATAGTTTGATCATTTTCCAGATGATTTAAAGCATGCCCCATTTTGGCTTTAATTTCTGCTGGTAAAAGCGGGGGCAGGTGGTCGTAGAGGTGGCGGAAGAGATTGATTGTTGACTCCATAAAAAAGTTTATTGGTTGCTTAGTTTATTAGTTTACTCGTTACCAATAAACCATTAAACTATTAAACCAACTAATATATACTAACACTTTTTGAAGTTTGTTCCAAGGCAACAAGGCAATAGCCGGCGGCTTTAGGTTTTTTTACAAGCCTGCCCGCCTGTTTATAATATCCCCAATTTTCACCACCAGCACTCTTGACAAATCCTGGCTTTTATGTTATACTCTGCGGTTGCGTCTAAGCAACAGCGTTCTTAAAAGGATGCTTTTTATTTGCCCCGTACCGTGACGCGTAGCGTCTCTGGTGCGGGGGTTTACTCATTATATATGTTATCTAAGCCAAAAAACACTCCCGCTTCGCTCTTAAAGCTTCGCGGAGCAGGCCTGTTTTCGCGCCAGATGGCGGCTCCGGTTACTATGCTTTTGACTATACTTAGCCAATTGGTAGTCCCTACTGCCGCTCAGGCCGAAAACTTGCAGCCTAGCAATTACTTAAGGCAAAATCAAGTATCTTCAAGCTTCCAAACCTTGCTTGCCGAAAACGACGAGGTAACCGCCCCAAAACCCGACAAAGTGGTGCGCGCGGTAATGACTGCCTATACCTCCACTGCCGACCAAACCGACGATTCGCCGTGTATTACGGCGGACGGCACCAACCTCTGTAAGCGCGGGTTAGAAGACGTGCTCGCGGCCAACTGGCTCCCTATGGGGACGCAAGTAAAAATCCCGAGCCTTTACGGCGACCGCATCTTTGAAGTGCACGACCGCATGAATGCCCGCTACGGCTACGGCCGCATGGACATCTGGTTAAATACTTCTAGGGCCGAAGCCCGTAAATTTGGCGTCAAACGGGTAGATGTAGAAATATACTACGTGAAAAAAGAAATTGCCCAACGGTAATTAAGATTCAGACCCGCCCGCCTTGCTACGCGAAGCGTTGCGGGCAGGCCGATTAACCCGCTCAACGCAGAGGCGCCTGAGCGGGTTTTGTTTTTATTGCACAAATACGCTATAGTATATAAAACTTGCACGTTTTGTTGTCATCCCGAGCGTAGCCGAGGGATCTCGTCGTCGTTGGCGAGATTCCTCCACTGCGGTCGGAATGACAATTGACGCCAAACATATAAGTCATAATATATAGTATGAAAAAATACTTGCTACTATTACTCATTTTGAGCGTTATGCTTGCCCTGGCGGCCAAATTTTTGCTGTGGCCAAAACCTCCTCTGTCACAAAATCAAACCGATAGTGGCGTCGGTATAAACCCCAAAATTCAAACCCGTGCTTCAAACGCCACCGATTCAGTGGCCTCAACGTCGCAAACATATACTAATGACATTTTCTGCTATTCCATAGCCTACCCGGCTGCGTTTAACATAACCACAACCACCGAGGGCTTGGCGAACTTAAAAAATTATGATGCCTCAGTTGAACTGCACGAAGCGGCTTCGCCGCCCGGTATTGGCATCCAAATCCAACACGCTAATCTGCCCGCTTCTACCACACTCGATGAATTTATACAAAAAGAAAACGCCGCTATCGCGGCGGACAATCAAAACGCTCTTCCCGAAGATGCTTTAAATTCGACTGTTGCTTCTACGAGCATCGGGGTTTTCCGCTACTCGGAAGAAACCTTTGCCGGCCCGGGTGGTAAATTTACCAGCTTTCTCTCCCCCACGTTAGACGGCGCCGGGTACTATTCAGTACTGGTATGGAATAAGGAGATAAATGAGGCCGTTGTCAAAACCATTCTTGAAGCCTTCACTCCGAGCGAGTGTCAATCACTCGCGACCAGCACTCCTTAAGCCAGTACGTAAATTGCTCGGGGCGCGCTTCTATTTCTTTTGTAAGATTTTCCGAACTAACCCACCGATATCCTTCGGCTTCGGCCGGATCCGGCTGTGGCTCGCCGTCAAAAATCCCCACATGCACGTGGTCAAACTCATGCTCATGCATGCCGTTGTCAAATTTAACGAAATAAATAAAACTAAAAATTTCTTTTAACTCGCACTCAATTCCCATTTCTTCTTTCAGTTTGCGCTTGGCGGTAGCTAGCGTCTCATCTCCCGGCCGCTGGTGGCCGCAGCAGGTGTTGGTCCACAGCCCGCCCGAGTGATATTTACTGCTCTCGCGCTTTTGCAGGAGTGTCTCCCCTTTGGAATTAAAAATAAATACCGAAATTGCGCGGTGTAATTTCCCGGCTTTGTGCGCGCTATGCTTTTCTTCCACGCCAATTTGGTTGTCATGTTCGTCCACGAGAATAACGTTTTCAATCATACAATGAATTACTTTTCTGATTTATTAGAAAGCACCCATTTTATGCTCTTGTTTTACATCATCACTCTGCTCTTCAAGCCACAGATCATAACCTGGCTTCTCTTCTTTGGCTTTATTTGTAGCAATAGTTTCCAAGGCTAGGTGGCTTAATTATTCAACACGTTCATCAGTTCGGTAAAAACATATATCTTATTGCGTTTTTTTTCTGGAGCGGCTTCCTGTAATATTCCCGCCTCGACAAATTTAGCGATTAAATTGAAGAACGTCTGGGTATTTCTAATTTTAGCATATTGGCGCAAGCTGGCAGTAGTAAAAATCGGACGCACGAAAATAGCGTCTAACAAGTGTATCGCGTACATAGAATTAAACTCAGCAATTTTTTCTTTGTAGGTAGCATGCAGTCTTAAAATTTCTTTTCCTGCGCCTTCGGCCTTATGTGCTTGTGTAGAGAGGGCGCTTAGGAAAAATTTTATCCAACTGGTCCAATCTCGTTTTTCACTCACGCCGCGAAGTAATTCGTAGTAATCCTGCCGGTGTTCCTCAAAAAATTCGCTTAAATACAAAAATGGGTGAGATAGTAATTTTTTCTCGTACAAAAATAATGAGATTATTAAACGTCCCACGCGCCCGTTGCCGTCAAGAAAGGGGTGAATTGCCTCAAATTGATAATGCGCCACGGCGATTTGCACCAGTTTATCTTTTTCTTCATCGGAGTTTAGATATTTTTCCAAATTGCTGAACAGAGGCACAATTTCATTTGCCGTTGGCGGAATGTACGAAGCTTTGGTAATGTCTGCCCCAGCTCTGCCAATATATACCTGCACTTTTCTAAATTCACCAGGCGCTTTGTTGGCGCCGCGGCCGGATTTAAGTAAAGTTGCATGAAGTTTTTTAACTAAGTTTTCTGATATCGGCAGAACTTCTAGACTTTTTATGCCCAGGTCCAACGCGGCTCGGTAGTTTATCACTTCGTGTATATCCTTTTGTTTTTCCAGATCATTCTTTTTATCTTTTAAAGCCTCGTATTGCAAAACTTCCTCAAGAGTGGCTTGTGTACCTTCGATTTTGGAACTTTCTACCGCTTCTTTGGTTTGCATAGTGCGGCCAAGGAGAGCGGGGTTGGGCAAAGCGCCCAACAAAGAATCCAAGCTGGCAATGGCCCGGTGCGCTTCGGTAATTTTACCGATGAGTTGATTATAGTCAATTTTTGGTGGTAGTTTAGGCAAAATAAAGGGTTTTTTGGGCATATTGTTGTCATTAGAATAAGGCGGGTTGTTATTCTAATGGTTAGAATAGTGAAATCGCTTATTCCAATAATAGCATGTTTATTAGAATAAGACAAGGAAGGGAAGGGGAGGCCACCGAACCTCCACTGCCCCTGCGATGAGGGAATTGACGAGCCGCTAATCCGCCTTGGCCCTAAACTGCAAAGCCTCCGCCACATGCGGAAGTTCTATTTTATCACTTCCCCCCAAATCCGCAATCGTCCTACTGAGTTTAAGAATACGATTATACGCCCGCGCCGA